>CAYLYN010000028.1:0-11837 GCA_964387565.1 uncultured Rikenellaceae bacterium
ACTGCATAAAGTGTCTCTTCCTGTATTTCTCTAATCCTGCGTGGCGATCCCATTTTTTGTCTTACCCTCTGATATGCCTGGTAAAAATCGAGACCTGCCTGCATTTCATATTCAACATCACAGCATATATGATCGATAAGGTCGTCAAGCAGATGAGAAAAAGTGATCTCTTCTCTTCTTATATCGTTACTTATCTGATCAATATTTCTCAGACTGAGTTCAGACATAGCTCAAACCGGTTTTAGGTTCAATTATCCGCTGAAGCGATTCAATAAATTCGGCCATTTCCCTTAATTTTTCAGCAACTACTGTTTCCCCTTTGGGTGTAAGTGTGTAGTAGATCCGGATCCGGTTATTAAAATTCTCCGAGTTTGTAATCAGGGAGCCATCGCTCTCCAGTTTGTGAAGTATAGGATACAAAGCTCCATAGGTAAGCTTTATCTTTCCTTCAGTAAGTTCTTCAACCCGACGGGTAATTGCATACCCGTGCATAGCTCCTTCCTCCTTAAGCAGTTTAAGGACGATTGTCTTTAATGATCCTTTAATTAGTTCACCTGATACCATCTTACATATTTTAATTTATTTATATATTACTTTCTTATATATTGCAAATATAAACTATTCCATTATACAAATGCAAATTTTTTTGAAATATTTTATAAAATATTTTGTGAAATGAATCAAATTTATGAAAGGATCGATATTATGTACGGATCGGTCGCAACCGATCCGTACATAATATCGAATTAAATTTTGGCCCAATTTTCAGGATTCTTATCAATATAATTTTTTATGATATTCAATGATCCCGGATTTCTGATAATATGATCATAATATGATTTATGCCATTTAAATTTTAAATCTCCTGCCAGATGAATTCGTTTTGATACAGTTGTTTTGTACGCACCAATCAATTCCGGTAATGGTTTTATCTTGTTCTGAGTATAATTAATAATGGAATTATCGCCTGTATTATGCAGGGTGTGGTCGCGACCACACCCTGCATAATAATTTGAATTTATATAAATGATTCCATGTACATGATCAGGCATAACAACAAACGAAATCAGATCGACATATGGATATTGATTACCTAACCAGATCCATCGTTCCAGTGCAATAATACCAGATTGAGATAAATGCATTGATTTATTTTCAATGGTCCCAAATTGGCTGCTATCCAAACCCACACATATTGTAAAAAAATAATATCGTGGCTTTGAATAATCAAATCCAGCTAATCTTAATCGTTTTCGATTATACTTTTTAGAAAACATTAGAAAATCATATTGGCCAGCGAGACCATAATTGGCTAAATTTAAACAGATTACATTTCAAATCAAAAAATATTTATAAAATATTTTGTGGAATGAAATAATTTTAATAATTTTGACTGTTTGGTTAAACTATATGGTTTATCTGATTTATTAAATAAACTGGTTAACGGATGACTGATACCGATAAGCTGACCGAGGAAAAGATTTTCGAAGCAGCAACAGATGTTTTCCTTGAAAAAGGAATGGATGGAGCAAGGATGCAGGATATTGCAAATCATGCAAACATAAATAAAGCATTGCTTCATTATTACTATCGCAATAAGGACAAACTATTTAATGCCGTATTTGAAAAGATAGCTGAAAAGGTCTTCTCAAAATTCGCTCCTGTATTTGATGAGAAACTATCTCTTGAAGAGAAAATAAAATTCTTCTTCAGGGAACATATCTCCTTCCTGCAGAAAAACCCAAGACTCCCTTCCTTTATCCTCAATGAGATAAACAGGAATCCGGCCAGATTTAAAAAGCTGCTCAGCAATATTGACATTAACCGGCTATGGACTACACTCGAAGAACAGCACAGGGACGAACTTGCCAGATATAATATCACACGCGACAAAATACCACAGCTTATGACAACAATAGCATCAATAAGCGTATTCCCGTTTGCAGCCAGGGGAATCCTTGAAGGAATTTTTGAGAAAATGGATATCGATTTCAATGAATACCTTGAGCAAAGAAAAGACTATGCTGCCGAATTTGTAATAAGGGCTATTATGAAATAGAATATCAATTGCCCTTCTCAGATATAGTTATAAAAAAATTCAATTAATAAAATGAAAAGAAAAATACTGATAATAATAGCATTGTCAATTATCTCCGGGGTCTCACTAAGTGGCCAGAAGATTCTGACGTTAAAAGAGTGTTATGAAAAAGCTGCCACAGTCAATGCCATTGCAGGTGAAAAGGAAGCATATACAAAAATTTCAAGGATAAGGGATGAAAACCTGACCAAAAACTGGCTCCCTTCACTTGATGCAAATGCAAGTGTCGCTTATAATTCCGATGTCGTTGATTTTGCAGCTGCAGCTTCTGCAGTACCAGGCATGTCATCAATCTTCAAACCAATGCCACAGGATCAGTACAAGCTTACACTTGATATAAACCAGGTGATCTACGATGGCGGAGCAACAAAAAGTGCAAGGGAAATGGAACAGGCAGACCTTAAATTAAATGAAAAACAGACCGAAACAGACCTTTATAAACTACGGAGCCAGGTTAATTCATATTATTTCAATATTATGCTTCTGAACAGGCAGAAGGAGCTTCTCAATAATTACCTGGATCTTATAAACAAAAGAGTCGCATCGATGCAGAGTGCTGTCAGCAACGGAGTCATGCTAAAACCCGATATCGATGTCATTACTTCAGAAAAGCTCAGACTGGAGCAACAGATCTCTGAAAACAGTTTGCGACGTAATACACTGATGAAGATATTATCGGATCTCACAGGAAGTATTATAAATGACTCAACTGAATTCATCCTGCCTGTTCAGACAACTGAGATAAGCGATGAACTAAGAAGGCCTGAATTACAGATGTTCGATCTGAGAAAGGAACAGCTTTCAGCCGGAATGAAAATGGTACATAGCAAAAGAATGCCAAAAGCATTTGGCTTTGCAACACTGGGATACGGGAATCCTCCGGGCATGGATTTCTTCAATGACAAATTTGACACATATTATATACTTGGGGCAGGAATCAAATGGAACATCTTTGACTGGAACAGGGCAAAAAACGAAAAACAGGTTATAAGCCTTCAACAGGGTATAATAGAAAACAGGAAAAGTGATCTAAGTGACAATCTGAAAAGGCAGCTTGAAAATAAAATGAGTGAGATAATAAGCCTGAAAGAGCTGGTAAGAACCGATACGGAACTTATTGAACTCAGAAAAAGGATAACTGCATCAGCCGAATCCCAGTATGAAAACGGAATAATAACTGCTACTGAATATATGAATGAGCTCAATGCCGAGAAAACTGCAGCCATCAACTGTGAAATACACAGGATTAACCTTGCTCTTGCAGGTATTGAATATCTGAATATAAGCGGAAATGAAATAGAATAAGAAATATGTGGCTCCTGCCCCCACTGAGGCTTTGGTCAGTGCAGGCCTAAAGGGGGTTCAAAGAGTCAATTGGGGCAAGCTCCTCTTCAGGGGTGGGGAGCCTAAACATCAGAAAAAAGAATTATCATAATAAAAAATCAAAAATATGAAAACCAGACTTTTATTTCTATCTCTTATAATGATCGCTGCCGGATGCAGGAACAATAAAGGAGATGCCGATGCCTATGGCAATTTTGAAGCAACCGAGGTAATAATTTCTGCGGAAACGACCGGCCGCATAATTCATTTTGATCCGGTTGAAGGCAAAGTTGTTGAGAAAGGAGATATTATCGCACTTATAGATACAACAATCCTGCATCTCCAGAAACTGGAGATTGAATCAGGCATTAAAAGCGTGAGAACAAGGATCAGCTCAATAAATGCTCAGAACGAGATCTTAAAGCAGCAAATTGAAAATCTTAACATAAATATCCGCCGGATATCCAATATGCTGAAAGATGAAGCGGCTACACAGAAGCAATATGATGATCTCACAGGCCAGCTTGCAGTACTCGAAAAGCAGATCGCTGCAAACAACACACAGAAAGAATCGGTCATTGCCGAAATGGGAGTAATGGAATCAAGGAAAGAGACCGTAAGGGAGCAGATAAATAGAAGCAGTGTAAGATCACCACTGCAGGGTACTTTAATTGAAAAATACGCTGAGGCCGGGGAGATTACAACTGCTGGAAAACCACTGGCAAAAATAGCTGATCTTTCAGTCATTACCCTGAAGGTATATGTTAGCGGCGGGCAGCTGGGAAATGTCCGCACCGGCGAAAACTGCACGATCAGAATCGATGATGGAGAGAAAGGATACAGGGAATTTGAAGGAATAATAAAATATATCTCTGAAAAGGCAGAATTCACACCCAAGATTATTCAAACCAGGGAGGAAAGGGTTACAATGGTCTATGCAGTTGAAATTGCTGTAGTTAATGACGGATCTATGAAGGCAGGTATGCCAGGTGAAGCTATATTCTGAACATTAGTACCACTAACATGCAGAAAGTAATCGAAACATCAGGAGTAAAAAAGAAATTCGCATCCACAACTGCACTCGACAGCATCACCTTTTCTGTAGATGAAGCGGAAGTTTTTGGATTCATCGGTCCTGATGGTGCAGGAAAAACAACCCTTTTCAGGATAATTACCACACTTTTGCTTCCCGATGCCGGAGAGGTTAAAGTGCTTGGAAAAGACAGCAGGAATGATTTCAGGGAACTAAGAAAAGAGATAGGCTACATGCCCGGAAGATTCAGTCTTTACCAGGACCTGTCTGTTGAGGAGAACCTTGAATTCTATGCTACTGTTTTCGGTACTACTGTGAAGGAAAATTATGATCTGATATCTGACATCTATTCCCATATCGAACCGTTTAAAAAAAGACTTGCAGGAAAACTATCAGGTGGAATGAAGCAGAAGCTTGCACTTTCATGCGCCCTGATTCACAAGCCAAGGCTGCTGGTGCTCGATGAACCAACAACAGGTGTTGATGCAGTCTCAAGGTCAGAATTCTGGGATATGCTTGGGAAACTCAGAAAACATAATATTACTATTCTGGTTTCAACGCCATATATGGACGAAGCCATGAGATGCGACAGGGTGGCACTTATTCAGAACGGAAGTCTGCTTGCACTCGATACTCCACAGGCGATAAGAAATGGCTTTACCAGTAAACTGTACAGTATCAGATCATCCAGGAAGTATACACTTATCAATGCACTCAGAACCTTTCCCTATGTTCTTACTGCATTCCCATTCGGAGATTCAGTTCATACCACCTTTATAAATGATACTGTTCCCGGAGGATTCACTGAGGACCTGGCAAAAAATGGAATCAGCGATGCTATCATAAATGAAGCAACTGCGGGGATCGAGGACAGGTTCCTTGAGCTTATGGAGAAACGGTGAGGGGGAGAAATGGGGAGGGGGAGAATAGGAGATAGAAAGATAACGGACAAAAAGTCAATAAGAAAATGAGCAAAAGAGTAATCGAAGTAGAGAACCTGGTTAAGAAATTCGGGAACTTCACAGCCAATGATAATCTCAGCTTTGAGGTTTTTGAGGGTGAGATATTCGGATTTCTCGGAGCAAATGGCGCAGGGAAAACAACTGCCCTCCGGATATTATCAGGCTTGTCTTCCCCAACTTCCGGCAAGGTGATTGTAGCTGGATTTGATGCTGCCAATGAGGCTGAGAAGATCAAGAAGAATATTGGTTATATGTGCCAGAAGTTCTCGCTATACGAAGACCTGACAGTAAAGGAGAACATTATGTTGTATGGTGGTATTTATGGATTGAATAGATCACAGATTACTGAAAGGACTGCGATACTGCTTGACAGGTTAAGGTTTCGTGAATACGAAAACAAGCTGATCGCTGACCTTCCACTGGGTCTAAGGCAAAAACTTTCATTCTCCGTTGCGCTGCTTCATGAGCCAAAGATCGTTTTTCTTGATGAGCCAACAGGAGGTGTTGATCCGGTTACAAGAAGACAATTCTGGGAGATGATTTATGAAACAGCAGCTTTAGGCATAACTATTTTCGTAACAACTCATTATATGGATGAAGCCGAGTATTGCGACAGGATATCGATTATGAATGAAGGAAGGATTGTTGCTCTCGACACCCCGGAAAACCTTAAAAAGCTATATAAGGCTGCAAGTGTTGAGGAGGTGTTCATAAAGATTGCAAGACCTGCGAAGACATGAACTCACCCCCCAGCCCCCTCTCTGCTGCGCAAAGAGGGGGAGTAAGGTACTTAAATTATGAAATAATTATTTGACTGAAAACAAATTAGGCAGATGAAAAGATTTCTTGGATTTGTAAGAAAGGAGTTCCATCATATTTTCAGGGATTACAGGACGCTGTTCATTCTCTTTGGTATCCCGGTTGCAGAGATTCTGATTTTCGGATATGCAATAAGCATGGACATTAAAAATGCAGGTGTAGCTTTCCTTGACCTTTCACATGACGAAATTACACATAGACTATCGGATAAGATTTTAGCTTCAGGTTTCTTTGAAAAAACTGAAGATCTGCTCAGTTATAATGATATTGACAAAGTCCTTAAAAAAGGAAAGACAAAGGCAGTAGTAGTATTTGAAGAGGATTTTGGCAGAAATCTTATAAGGGAAGGAAAAGCATCTTTAAGTATTATAGCCGACGGGTCCGAACCAAATACTGCTACACTTATTACCAACTATACCACTGCAATTGTAAGTGATTTCAATATGAAAATGGCCGGTGGCGCTGCCGCCCCTGCACTTAAGATAGTGCCGGAAGTAAAAATGTTCTATAATCCCAGCCTGAAAAGTCATTTTATGTTTGTCCCGGGAGTCATCACACTGATACTTATTTTAATATGTGCCCTGATGACTTCGGTCACCATAACACGTGAAAAGGAGTTCGGGACAATGGAGGTATTGCTGGTTTCGCCACTCAGACCCGTGCAGATCATCCTCGGGAAGGTTACCCCTTACTTTCTGCTATCCTTCATTAATGTGCTGCTTATTCTTGCATTATCGTGGTTTGTTTTTGGTCTGCCTGTTAAGGGAAGTCTGATATTACTGCTTGCCGAGACAATGCTTTATATACTCATGAGTCTTTCTCTCGGAATACTTATATCAACAGTGTCGTCAACAATGCAGCAGGCAATCTTCATTTCGCTGATAGGGCTTATGCTTCCAACAATACTTCTGTCAGGATTTATTTTCCCCATAGAGAATATGCCAAAAGTTTATGACTATGTAAGCAGTATAATGCCACCCCGGTACTTTATCATTATAATAAAGAACATTATGATCAAAGGAACAGGGCTTCTTTATGTATGGAAGGAGACATTGATACTTACAGTGATGACTATATTCTTTATTGGTGTAAGTGTAAGGAAGTTTAAGGTAAGACTTGAATGAGAAAAAGGCGGAGGGCGTGCTTCGACAGGCTCAGCATTAAATGGCGGAAGGCTATTTTTCCCTGAACCGTGTGTCGTGAGCCGTAAGCCGTGAGCCGTGTGCCGTGAGCCGTGTGCCGTACAATTAAAGAACAAGATTATGGAGTTTTAATATATATTTATTTAAAACAGAATGAGAACAATTCTATACCTGATACGAAAAGAGTTTATTCAGATCTTCCGGAATAAATTTATCTCGAAGGCGATATTCGGAGTGCCAATAATACAGATGCTTATCCTGGTACCGGCCATTACTTTTGAGCTGAAGAATGTTGATATAGTTATTATTGACAAGGATATGACTCCTGAATCGAGAGGACTGATCGGCAAGCTTGCAGGATCGACCTTTTTCAGGATAGAGGGATCAACTTTTTCAGAGAAAGAGGCAACCAGGCTTATGCTGCATAATAAATGTGACGTCATCCTCCATATCCCTGATGACTTCGGTAAGAATATCGGCAGAGGCAATCCGGCTGTTATGCAGGCAGGAATAAATGCAATAAATTCTTCATCTGCCCAGTTATCATGGGCTTATCTGAATGGTGTTATACGTGATTATAATTCAGAAATTACAGTTAAAAATATTGGCACATCCCGGGCCGGGCTATTTCCACAGATAAATGTGACCAACAGGTACTGGTATAATGAAGAACTGAATTACAAGTATTACATGCTTCCCGGTATCCTCGTGATACTCGTCACTGCCATAGGATTTCTGCTGGCAGGACTAAACATGGTGAGAGAAAAAGAGATAGGAACAATTGAGCAGATAAATGTTACTCCTGTCAGGAAGCACCAGTTCATCATAGCAAAAATGGTCCCCTTTCTGCTAATCGGTCTTGTTGACCTCGCCCTGGGGCTGACTATCGGCAAGCTGGCATTCAACATCCCGTTTGAAGGAAGCATAATGCTTTTGTTCCTCGGATCAGCAATATTTCTTGTGGCAGTGCTGGGGCTTGCCCTCTTTTTTTCAACCTTTTCGGGAAGCCAGCAGCAATTCATGTTTATTGCTTTTTTCTGCATGATAATTTTCATCCTGATGAGCGGAATATTTACACCATATGAAAGCATGCCACTATGGGCACAGAACTTCAATCTTATTAACCCGGTTGCCTATCTGATGAGAATTAACAGGATGGTAATGCTTAAGGGATCTTCAATGTATGACGTTTCAGGTGAACTGATATCACTTGCTGTAATCGCAGTAATATTCACTTCGCTTGCAGTGAGACGCTACAGGAAGACAGCTTAGAAACGGACACCTATAACTATAATATCATCTATCTGGCCTGAGAGTGCTTCAAGTGAAGGATCAGGAGGCGGATGATTTATCCAGTCTTCAATAATATTATTATAGGTTGTGCGCTGTGATGACATGTCAGAATCCTGGTTCGCAACCAGCATCTCCTTAAACCTCTTCTTCATGAATTTTCTTCCGTCAGGCCCTCCGAACTGGTCAAGGAATCCGTCGGAGAAGAGGTAAACTGTATCGCCTTTTACAATATCTATCTCATTATTAACAAACGGCTCCATTGATGAATGATAGCCTATAGGCATCTTGTCGGCAGGAGTTTCCATAAGTTCATAACCCTCTCCGTTTTTGCGGATCAGAAACAGAGGATTATTTGCTCCTGCAAACATCAGCTTCCTGTTTTTCAGGTCAACGGAACATAAAGCGATATCCATCCCATCCTTGGTTCCCTCAAAACTTCCTTCCTGCTTGAGAGCCGTTATGATATTATTCCTCAGGCTGTTAAGTATATCTGATGGTTTAACAATACCAAGTTCATTTACGATCTTATTGAGGAAACTTACACCAAGCATGCTCATAAAGGCACCGGGTACACCATGACCGGTACAGTCGGCTGCGGTAAATACAACATGGTCATTCTTATAACTCATCCAGTAGAAGTCGCCGCTGACAATATCCTTCGGACGGAAAAGCACAAAATAATCGCTGAATTGCTGTTTCAGTATTTTATCATCAGGAAGCACAGCACGCTGAATTCTTTCTGCATAATGTATACTGTCGGTTATTTCTTTTTTCTGATAGGTTACAACATCTCTCTGCCGCGCGATTTCGTCCTTTTGCATCACAACTTCCCTTGTCCTCTCTTCAACAATCTTCTCAAGCCTTATCTTCTCCTTTATCAGGTTCCTCTCCCTGATCCTTATTATCATTATTACTGAGAATACCAGAACAATAAGAGCAGGTATGTAGAACCATGGAGTCTGCCAGAAAGGAGGTTTAATTAAAAAAGAGTATTCCGCAGTGTTACCTTCAATACCATATTTGTTTTTTGCCTTTACCCTGAACACATAATTTCCCGGAGTTAAACCTGAGAAAACAACCTGTCGTTCCTTCATATACGGAGACCACTCCTTACTCTGATTATCAAGAAAATATGAAAATTCCAGGTCATCCGGGTTATCATAGCCGAAAGCAGTGAAGACAAAAGTCAGGTGGTTATCTTTATGGGATAAGTTAAGATTAACAGGAAGTCCTGACCACCTTGAGGTTTCAACCTGCCGCGACTGCCAGTCAACTTCTTCAAAGAAGAGCCTGATATCCGTGATTCTTGCTTCCGGTCCGCTGAAGTTCCTGAAATCCCTTTGAGGATTATAACGCATAAGGCCGTTCTTTGTGCCCAGCCATACATATCCTTCACTGTCTGTAACTATTGAATTAGCGCTGTTTTCTCCGCCGGTAAAACCATCTTTAATACCGTATTGTATGGTGCGTTTCAAAGAATAGTCATCATTGAAAACAAGAAGGTCAAATCCCTTGTCATTACCGGCTGCAAGAAGCGTATCGTTTATAAACTGAAGTGAGTTGATCTTGTTTGAAGCAAGCACCCCCCTGTTTGCCACATTTGAAACAGGCATTGAATCCTTTGCCAGGTCAAATCTGAAAATTCCGGCGTCAAGTGTTCCCAGCCATAGATTTCCAAGCCTGTCCTCTGCTATTGAAGAAATCTTACCTGTTGTGAGTCCCTCCTCCTCGTCGAAATCAGTATATATTTTACCATCAAGCCTGACAAGCCCGTCCATGGTAGCCATCCATATCCTCCCCTCTTTATCCTCAATAATACTCTGAACCTCATCGTTTATGAATCCCTCCTCCTGTGACATGAAAAAGAGGTTATCCTGAAATATCCTTCCGTAGCCACCCATCGAGCCTATCCACACGTCACCCCTTTTATCAGCATAAAGAGAATTTATATTACTGTTGCCCAGCCTGCTGTTTCCTGCAAAGGAGCTTATCCGGGAATTTCGCAGGATATTTATACCATTATTTGTACCAATCCAGATCTCATCCCCCTTCTTTGTTATTGTATTTGCGCCAATGCTGTTCAAACCGTCGGCTGTGGAATAATATTTCATTCGCCTGATTGAGTTGCCGTCTTTCCTGAAAAGGGAGAGGCCTTCCTCAGTGGCAACATAGAAGTCATTTTTATTAATAAACAGGAGGTCGAGAGCAATAATTCCCTTTAGGCCATCATTTTCAGAATAGCGGATGAACTTATCATCGTGGTACATCATGGCTCCCTGACCGAATGATGCAAACCAGATATTACCATCCCTGTCGGGCATAATATCGAGGATCTGATTTGATAAAAGACCTGACTCCTTGTTGAAGATAGCTGCCAGTTTTCCGTTCTTCCACTGAACAACTCCATGGTCATTGGTCGACACCCACATCTCATCGTCGCCTGACTTCCAGATATCCCACACCAGCATATCCGGGATGTTATTATTCAACGGAGAGGGTTTTATCCTGAAACTCTTTTTATCACTTCCGGGATCAGCAATAAATACTCCCGTACCATAAGTACCAAGCCAGACATCTGTACCTTCACCCGGTTCTATCGCCGAAATGATGGGCATATCTGCCACTGTGTATATATCAGGATTAAAAACATCCTTTATCTTAAGAGAATCCTCATCTATTTCAACAATGCTGATTCCTCCGACCATTGCCAGCCACAGCTTCCTGTCAGGAGCCTCATAAATATCAAATATGAAGTCGCTTACCAGGCCATCTTCTTTTGTGAAATTTTTAACAACAGCAGAATCTCCCGGAATAATTCCTGCAAGTCCCCCATCATTTGTTGCAGCCCATATTGTGCCGTTTGAACCTTCGGTGATTTTCAGAACAGATGTTCCGTTTAGTCCTTTTCCCTTTCCTATGATATTGAAGGTAAAGCCGTCATACACTGTAAGACCGTTATCGGTACCTATCAAGATATCTCCTTTTGAATCCTCAAAGAGGCTCCTTACAACATTATCGGACAAACCATCCGACTTGTTGAAAACTTCGCTTTTCACACCATCAAAGCGGGCAACACCGGCACCATCAGTACCCATCCAGATATAACCTCTTGAATCCTGCATAAGGCAATAGACTGAAGACTGGGGAAGGCCTTCCTCAACCGAATA
>CAYLYN010000028.1:11937-30548 GCA_964387565.1 uncultured Rikenellaceae bacterium
AATCCTGCATAAGGCAATAGACTGAAGACTGGGGAAGGCCTTCCTCAACCGAATAACGCCTGAAAAAATATTGCTGGGGAAAGAGGTTTGCTCCGAAGAAGAGCAGAGTAAGGATCGTTATAATCTGTCTTTTCTGCATAGGGAGGTTTGTTTGTATACTTAGTATTATTTTATTTTTACCACAGAGACACGGAGAGCATGGAGAAACACAGAGGTTAAAATTTTGGCAATTTTGCAAACTCTTCAGTGACTAATGATACTAGTTGTTCTTTATATTTTCACAGTGAAAATTTATAAGTAATCCCTTAGGTTTACCCGTTAATTTCAAATAGGATAAAAGTTGTGCCTTGAACAATGGAATCATTACCTCCACGGCTTTCTCTTCCACAATTATCAAATCTTCAACCAGCAAATCCAACTTTAAATTTCCACCAAGATCTTTACCCTTATAAAGGACAGGTACATATATCTGCGATTTCACATTCAAGCCAGAACTCTTCAATTCATCAATAAAACAAGTTTCGTAAACAGATTCCAGCAAACCCGGACCAAGATTTCTGTGCACTTCTATTGCACAACCAATGATTTTATATGATATCTCATTAATATCCTTTTGAGTGGTCATGCTTATTCTTCCTCTGTGATTCTCCGTGCTCTCAGTGTCTCCGTGGTTAAATATTTATTTCGTTATAAATATAAACTGTCCTCCTTCGTCACCGGCATTACGGATAGGGGAATAGGCCGGTGTTTGCATTGAGTTATTTACCACAGGGATTTTAAGGAAGTCGAATACCTGGCCTGCATCAATGTACTTCTCGCTGTTATTCCTTAATGCCTGCAGGAAGTAATATGCAAAGATGGAATGGTTTTCCTTTCCCTTATCCATTACCGGTTCAACACCTCCTGATGTAAGAGCTTTACGGCTATTGAGCGAATACATTTTTGAATAGTACTTGGTTGAATTCTCATAGGGGATAGTCATTGTCTTACCCCTGAAAATATCGCCGCTGAAACATGCATCAGTCACTAAAAGAGTATGCTTGGAAGGAATTCCTGAGAGGAAGGCCCTGATATCCTCATTTGATATATATTTTGAAACGCTTTTACCGGTGGCATCTGAAGGAACCCAGAAGCCCTTGTCCATTGACTCTATATATTCACCATGTCCTGAATAATAAATGAAGACGTTATCATTTGGTTTTACTGTGTTCATAAGCCTTTCAAACTCAGCCAGTATATTGTCTCTGGTAGCTTCCTTGTTATACATTGTTTTCAGGGAGGTGAAAGAATATTTTGAAGAGAGAAGCTCTGCAACTCCTTTTGCATCATTTACGGCATTTCTTAATGGAGGCCATTCACCTGTATATTCGTCAACACCAATTATAAGTCCGTAATATTCGCCAACCTCTACTGATTTCATTGCCTGAGCCACATTCAGTCCCTTGAGAGGATCATTACCTCCCCTGAAATCACTGTAGGTCTGAGCGATGGCTTTATCAAGTTCAATCTTTACCGGCTGGTCAAGCGATACTTTCAGATCGATATCGTTGACATTTGTAATATCGGCACCTGCTATTTCAAGTTTAACCGGGATTATTGAATCGGTATAGCTTTTATTTGCAAAGAACTGGAGAGTAATCAGTTGCTCCTCTCCCTTCTTAAGTGATGTTACAGGCTTGAAATCAACCACTTCAATATTAGCCGGCATTTTCTGGCTTATCGAAAGAGATGCAGCATCCTTATCGCCGACATTCCTTAAATTCAGAGTAAGAGTAACAGGTTTACCCACAGATACTTTTTCGTCATTGGTATCGAACTTATAGTCCATAATAAGGACTTTAGATTTGGTGTCATCTTTCTTATCGAGATAAGCGACATCAATATTATCTACCCTGATTGTTGAATTTTCTGCAACCTGGAATCCGATGAGGTTACCGAAGAAAGGTTCGAAGGGCATTGTATGAACGAGGTTTTCATTAAGGAAGAAGTAGTATTTGTCTGCTACTTTTCTCACGGTTAACTTATTGAACGCGTATCTGTTGACCTTGGGAGATATTGTAAAGGGGACATAGTCAGTGAATTCACCAGTATACTTGTCTATAGTGAAATGCCCGGCTCCGGTAAGCAGGAAGTCGTACTGTTTCATCGGGTTTGCAGCTTTTCCCCATTGCAGGCCATATCCTTTATCCATTTGTCCTTCAACAAAACGGATGGAGGTTTCTATCTCGAAGCTCCTGTTCTGGTCAATGATGACCGGTATCAGGTCTTCCTTGGGTTTATTTGTAAGTGATTCGAAGATCAGATGTCCGCCTTCGATACTTTCAGCCCAGCTGTTCTCTTCGATACCGAGCAGCCAGTAGTTGCTGAATTTTGAGAAGTCATCCTGAAGTACGAATTGTGTTTTCAGGTTCTTGCTGTATGAATAATCTGACGGATTAACTTTTTCCTGTGCGGATACTAATAAAAGAGTAGTAGCCGATAGGAAACCTGCAACTAAAAACCTTTTCAAAAGCATGGCATTAATTATTTAATTTTTTTATAATTCTATTGTTTATTTGAATCGTTTTAAATATCAAATCCTGTACCACAGCACAATAAAAATTAAAGATAAGAATTTTTTAAGAATTCCTTTTCACCTGAAATCAGCATAATTATCAAAAAAATCAGTCACATATATAATGCCTGCACCCACCAACTATTATCATCCGCTGGTCAAATAATCAACAGAAAATTTGTTAATTGCAGGAATTTATTATACTTTTTGAACATACTTTCGGGAGGGATTGCTATACATACAGCCA
Source organism: uncultured Rikenellaceae bacterium (assembly GCA_964387565.1). Taxonomy (GTDB): domain Bacteria; phylum Bacteroidota; class Bacteroidia; order Bacteroidales; family VadinHA17; genus LD21. The sequence continues at coordinate 14,739 of CAYLYN010000028.1, forward strand.
AGTACTAAATAAATGAAATTTAGTAACCTGCAAGTAAGATTAAATAAACCGGATCTTATGAAAAATGTCAGATTATTACAACTATTTATGGTAATTGTGCTGCTTCTTGTTTTTGACTGCAGGAAGAAAGAGGATATACCGGAAAAACCTACAAATCTTACCGCAACTGTAATTACAGATAATGAGATAGACCTTGCCTGGTCTGACAATTCATCAAATGAAGCTGGATTCAAACTGGAACGGTCCCAGAACGGAGGTAGTGACTGGATAGTTGTAACCTCCACAGCAGCTGATGTTTCAAGCTACAAGAATACTGGTCTTTCTGAAGGAAGCAGCTATTCGTACAGAGTATTGGCTTTCAATTCAGCAGGTAATTCAGGATACTCAAATTTAGCATCCGGCAGCACCCCGGTTGCAATCGTATATTCTCTTGCAATATTAACCACTAATGTGGTTTCATCGTATACCCAGACAACTGCCGAAGCCGGAGGAAACATAACTTCAGATGGAAATTCCCCGGTTCTTGCAAGAGGGGTGTGCTGGAATACAGCAGCCAGTCCTACTGTATCAAACAACAAGACTACCGATGGTGGAGGAACAGGAAGCTTTTCAAGCAGTATTACAGGCCTCTCCGCCGGCACTCAATATTATGTAAGGGCTTATGCAACTAACTCTGTCGGTACCTCATATGGTGAACAGGTTACATTTACAACTCTGCCACCTCTCCCTGTAACAGCAACGCTTACAACTACCGAGGTTACATCATTCACCTCCTATTCAGCCGTCGGAGGTGGAAATGTTACAGCCAGCGGCGGGGCCGATATAACTGTAAGAGGTGTATGCTGGGGTACTGCTGAAAATCCTACAATCGAAAATGATACAACCATTAATGGAACTGGAACAGGATCATTCACCAGCAATATAAACGGATTGACCGGCAACACCAAATATTATGTAAGGGCCTATGCAATAAATTCTGCCGGAATTTCTTATGGAGAACAGGTTTCATTCACCACCTCTGCGACTTCTGCTTTTGTTCCTGTCGTCACAACAGCTGCAGGATCATCAGTTACAGCCACAACTGCGGTCAGCGGAGGGAATATTACAAGTGACAAGGGACAGGCAGTTACTGTTCGTGGTGTTTGCTGGAGCACAGCGACAGGTCCTACAATTGCAGATGATACAACCAAAAATGGCTCCGGGTCAGGCAGCTTTTCAAGCAGTATTGACGGACTGACACCAAATACAAAATACTACATAAGAGCCTATGCAATTAACAACCAGGGTGTTGGATATGGTGATGAAGTGACCATAAATACAACAAATGTTGTACCTCCATCGGCAACATCATCCGATGCATCATCAATATCGGCCACTTCAGCAACACTTAACGGATCCGTAAATGCCAATGGAACTTCAACAACCATAACATTTGAATATGGCACAACTTTTATGTACGGATCATCAATCTCAGCCACTCCATCAACATCAGCAGGAATAACACCTGAAACTGTTACTGCAGTTATAACCGGTTTAACTGCAAATACCGACTATCATTTCAGGATAAAAGCTGTGAGCGCCGGGGGAACAGTTTATGGAGAGGATAAGATATTTAAAACACTTGTACTCCCATCAGCAACAACCTTAAAGGCGGAATATATTTTCCCCACTTCAGCTACACTTACAGGATATGTTAATGCCAACGGAAATGCAACTTCAATAAAATTTGAATACGGGCAGACAACATCTTACGGTACTATCCTTCTTGGAATACCTGACAATGCAAACGGATCAACTGATGTTCCGTCAAGAGTGGATCTGACTGGATTGACAAAAAGCACCACTTATCATTTCAGGATAGTTGCAGAAAACAGGGCAGGAACAACATATGGTGATGACAAAACTTTCACTACTCCTGAGAACGATCCGGTCATCCCTGTTCTTACCACTGCTCCTGTGACAGAAATTACTTTTGCAACTGCTACAGGAGGAGGAAATATTACCAGCAATGGAGGTGGAGAAGTGACAGCCAGAGGTATTTGCTTTAGCACTGATCCATCTCCCACTCTTGATGATTCAAAGACTATCAACGGGACCGGAACAGGTGAATTCACAAGTCCGTTTACAGGACTTTCACCAAACACACAATATTATGTAAGAGCTTATGCTACTAATTTTGTGGGGACTGCCTATGGAAATGAGGTATCTTTTACTTCTGACCCGCCACCGGCGGAACTGCCAACTGTATCAACAACTGCAATAAGTGATATTACGCATGAAGCTGCAAAAAGCGGAGGTGAGGTGACTAATGACGGAGGCGGTACAATAACCGCTAAGGGTATTTGCTGGAGCACCTCAGAAAATCCGACCATCAGCGACTCCAAAACCGATGAAGGAACAGGTACCGGGGTATATACAAGCAATCTTACAGGACTAAGTGCCAGCACTTTATATTATGTAAGGGCTTATGCAACAAACTCAGCCGGCACAGCATATGGTAGTCAGGAAATATTTGTAACTGACGATCCACCTGCCGGGCTGGCAACTCTTACAACAACCGCCGGTTCAGATATTACGAATTCGTCCGCTTTGAGCGGTGGCAATATTACCAGTGATGGTGGCGGTGGTATTACTGAACGAGGTGTCTGCTGGAGTACAGCACCAGGTCCGACCATTGCAGGATCGAAGACAAGTGACGGCACCGGTACAGGAATTTTTGCAAGCAATATTACGGGGCTTTCTCCCAGTACAATGTATTATGTAAGAGCCTTCGCTACAAATGAGGCAGGTACAGCTTACGGAAACCAAATCACTATTACCACTCTGGACCCTGATCCGGTTTTGCCTTCAGTAACCACTTCCTCAATTACATCAAAAACACATAATTCAGCTTCAGGAGGAGGAAATGTTACCAGCGAGGGATATGCCACAGTTACGGAAAGAGGAATATGCTGGAGTACCTCTGCCAATCCGACAACATCAGATTCAAAACTTAACAGCGGAACCGGGTCTGGAACATATACTATTTCCATAACAGGACTCTCACCCAGCACAACATACCATGTACGGGCCTATGCAATTAATTCCGTAGGAACAGCATACGGTGATGATGTATCCTTCACAACTGACCCTCCGCCTTATACCCTGGCTACTGTTTCTACCACCTCTGCTACATCTGTGACCAGTTCAACTGCATCCACAGGAGGTAATGTTACAAGCGACGGTGGAGCATCTGTAACAGCTAAAGGAGTCTGCTACAGTACCTCGAGCGGACCAACCCTGAGCGATAATTACACAACAAACGGTACCGAAACCGGCTCCTTCACTAGTAATCTCACCGATCTGAGCGCCAGTACGATGTATTATGTAAGAGCATACGCCACCAATGCAGCCGGCACTGCCTATGGTAATGAAATATCATTCTCAACTCCTGTGGAAGCCGGAGCTCCCCAGCTGACAACTACTTCTGCTTCATCCATTACGACCACCACTGCTACAAGCGGAGGAAATATTACTGATGATGGTGATGGTGCCGGACCCCACACAATAACGGCAAAAGGTGTTTGCTGGAGTACAACAATCAATCCTACCACATCCAACTCAAAGACATCTGATGGTACAGGTACTGGTTCCTATTCGAGCAGTCTGACCGGGCTTACTCCATGTACTACATATCATATAAGGGCTTATGCAACTAACTCTGCAGGATTTACCGCCTATGGTGCAGATAAAACTTTCACAACCGGGTCTGTACTTCCCGGAGTCAGTACCACTACCCTCACTTCACCAACTTCAACATCCGTGTCAACTGGCGGTACTGTTTCCGGCGACTGCTCATCAACAGTCACCGAAAGGGGCGTGGTATATGGTACTTCAACAAATCCCACAACATCAGGGAGCAAGATTATAAGCGGATCGGGATCGGGATCATATACAATCTCCATTACGGGTCTGACTCCATGTACCACTTACTTTATCAGAGCTTATGCGATCAACGCATCAGGCACTCAATATGGAAACGAGCGATCATTTACTACCAATACTGTGAAAGCAAGTATATCAAATCCAACAATAAACTCAAGCACATCCACAACTGCCTCTGTAAGCGCAACTGTTTCTGGTGATTGTACAACAGGTGTTACAAGGGGGATTTGCTATGCAACAACATCCAATCCCACTACTGCAAATTCAACAGTCGCCTCAGGAACAACAGGTGCGGGTACATATACAGTAAGCCTGACAGGACTAACTCCCTGCACAACATATTATGTAAGAGGATATGTCACAAATTCTGCAGGAACTGCCTACAGCAGTACTCAGGGATCATTTACAACAGGGGTTTCATCTCCGACAATTGTAACCACTACGGTTTCAGCCATTACATCAACAACTGCAAGTTCAGGGGGAACAATATCAGGGAACTGTGCCGGTTCTGTAACATCGAGGGGGGTATGCTGGAACACTACAGGATCTCCCACAACTGCTAATTCGAAAACGACAAACGGTTCAGGCTCCGGAGCATTCACCAGTTCAATCACAGGATTGACCAGACTTACCACTTACTATGTGAGGGCTTATGTTGTGATAGGTGCAAGTACTTACTATGGCAACCAGGTTTCATTTTCAACAATTGCCGATATACCTACCGTCAGTACTTCAACAATTTCAACCACCATTACTAATACCTCAACCACAGGAGGTGGAAATGTAACAAGTGACGGCGGGGCAACTGTCACAGCAAGGGGAGTATGCTGGAGTACCAGCTCCAATCCTACCACGGCAAATTCATATTCATCTGATGGTACAGGGACAGGGTCTTATACATCCAGCATAACAGGACTATCTGCAGGAACTACCTATTATGTCCGCGCTTATGCAACCAATTCTAGCGGAACTGCATATGGTGTGAACAGAAGCTTTACAACACCGGCCCAGGTTACCGACTATGATAATAATACTTACAGTACTATTTCCTATAGCGGGAATGTGTGGATGCAATCCAACCTCAGGGTAACTCACTATAAGAACGGGGATGCCATGTGGCAGGCATCAGATACTTCCCAATATGGGGGGTACGCCTATTATCATTCCTATAATGATAATTCATCATACGCATCCTATTATGGTTATATGTATGGTGGCTATGCTGTTAATGCGAATATTTGTCCGACCGGATGGCATGTTCCAACTCAGTCAGAATGGAAAACCCTTGGTGATTATATTGGCGGAGGATATAATTATTACCAATATGCAGCCGATAAAATGAAGCAAAACTCATCTTTCTACAGAAGCGGTATGTCCTGGGTCCTGGTCTATTTCTGGAACAGTGGTATGACAGGGGATAACAGCGGCCTGTTCTATGGACGAGGCGGAGGTTATTACGATGGAGGAGATTCCGGCCTGAAAGAGTCAACCCGCTGGTGGACAGGGACAAGCCTGAGATACATAAGAATTGATAAGGCCGATGACATGCTTTACGGGGCTGCCTCAACACTACAGGGCTATTCTGACCAGGCTTACTATATAAGATGTAAAAAAGATTAAGGCAAACAGATATAATCAGTCACTTTAAGCTTTCGCTTTATGAAAAACCAATATACATTTCTGATGTTATTGTGTCTTCTTTTTATATATACAGACAATAATATCATTGCACAACAATTTACTGAGGAATTAAGCCTACAGGGAATGGGGCAGGGCTCAATTGCCTGGGGCGACTATAATGGTGACGGATACGTCGATCTGGTTGTGTCAGGATGGACCATTGCTAACCAGGCCACTACTTTGTACATTAATAACGGCAATAATACTTTTTCCGATTCAGGGATTTCATTAACAGGACTTTACAACGGATCTGCAGCATGGGGTGATTGCGACAATGACGGGGATCCTGACCTTTTAATTACAGGCACTACAGGTTTTACTCTTGATGCTCTCACAATATTATACCGGAATGATGGCGGGAGTTTTAATGAGATTACCTCTGGTCTTCCGGGCATATACCGTAGCTGCGTTTCGTGGGGTGATGTTGACAGGGACGGTGACCTCGACATCCTTTTGACCGGGATGGCCACAACTGCAGAAAGGATATCTAGGATATATCTAAATAACGGAACAGGAGAATTCTCACTTATGCAGGGAACTTCATTTATCCCGGTTTATAAGGGCTGGTCGGGATTTGGAGATATAGACAACGACGGTTATCCGGATGTGGTTGTAACCGGGGAAACAGCAACTTTGAGCAAGATTGCAAAGATATATCATAACAACAGGAATGGAACATTCAGTGAGCTAACCGGCACTTACCTGTCAGGTCTTGCTTTTGGTTCCGGGGCATGGGGCGATTTCAACGGCGACGGTTACCTTGACCTGATTATGACCGGGGAGGATGCAAATTTCTCAGAATATTCAAAAGTATATTTAAACGACAAAAACGGGAACCTGGTTGAAAAAGCCGGTCATAACCTCGGAGGAGTTGAAAATTCAACCATGTCGGCTGGTGACTTCGATAATGACGGGGACCTTGATATATTCCTTTCAGGCGACAGAAACAGTACAGGCACGGCAGAATTATATTCCAATGACGGGACAGGGATTTTCACTAAAATCACATCTGTTAACATTACCGGACTGAATGAAAGTTCATCGGGCTTCTGTGATATCGACAACGACGGGGATCTCGACCTGATTGTGACAGGGATAGATAACTCGGATATTCTGACCTCAAAAATCTATCTGAATAATAATGTGACCCCGAATAACCTTCCCGGAAAACCTCAGAATCTTGATTTTTCTATGGATAAGACAACAGTTACTCTCACCTGGGAAAGGGTAACAGGTGATGAAACTCCTTCCGGATCACTTTCGTACAACATAAGAACCGGTTATTCAGCCTCTGGTACAGAAATGATCTCCCCTCAATCTGACAACGTTACCGGAAAAAGAAAGATTGTTCGGATGGGGAATACAGAACTTAGCAATACTCTTGCTCTTAAGAATCTCAGGTGGAATACAGATTACTATTCAAGTGTACAGGCCGTTGATAATTCATTTGCAGGAGGTCTCTTCTCTGATCCCGTTTCATTTAAGATAACGCCTCAGCAACCAACTAAACTTGTTGGTACAAATATAAGTGCTTCATCCATACTTCTCAGATGGCAAAGAGGAAACGGCGACAGATGCATACTGTTTGCAAAGGAGGGAACATCTGGCCCTGCAAACCCCTTAAATAATACAACTTATTATGCCAATCCCAATTTCGGGGACGGTTCTCCCCTCGGTTCCGGATGGTACTGTATATATAAGGGAGAAGCAGATTCAGTGATACTCACCGGACTTGATCCTGTGAAAGATTATACGGTCCATGCTATTGAATTACAGGGATCCATGGGATCTGAGATTTATGCTACAGAGACAAATCCCGAAAATGATAATATTGGTGTATTCAGCTCAGGCATTTTCACAGTTTTGTCAGGAATCTCAATGACAGGGCTGGGTGGCGGATCAATAGCCTGGGGCGATTATAACAATGACGGCTACCTCGATATTCTTTCAACAGGACAAAAGGTAGGCGGAGAAGCTGCATCAAAGATCTATAAGAATAACGGAAATAATACCTTTTCTGAACAGGTTACTATGAACATCCCCGGTGTTTATTACAGTTCATGTGCATGGGGAGATTTTAACAACGATGACCTGCTTGATTTTATAATTACCGGGTATAATCAGTCCCTTGGTACTATATCAAGGGTATATAAGAATAATGGAAATAATTCCTTTACCTGGGTGGAAAGCATTTCACTTACGGGTGTTTTTTACAGTTCGGCAAGCTGGGCTGATTATGACAATGACGGTGATCTTGACCTGTTGATCGCCGGGCAGAATCTCAGTATAGGGCTGATTACAAAAATTTACAGGAATGACGGAAATAATACATTCACTGAACAGACAACTATTAACCTTAAACCAGTATATAGAGGATCTCTGGCATGGGGAGACTACAATAATGACGGCCTGCTGGATATACTTCTTACAGGTCTTGACGGGGTGACATCCGCTGCAAGAAATATATCCATTCTGTATAAAAATAACGGAGAGGGATCCTTCACGGAACAAACCGGAATTGAATTAACTGATGTTGGTCTCAGTTCAGTATCATGGGGAGATTATGATAATGATGGTTATCTTGATATACTTCTGACTGGCTCTACAGGATACATGCCTGACTACAAGCCGGTTACAAAAATATTCCATAATAACGGGAATAATAGTTTTACTGAACTCTCCGGTTCATCAATTATCGGTGTCAGCATGAGCTCGGCTGAATGGGGTGATTATAATAACGATGGTTATCTTGATATCATGATCACTGGCTTTTCAGAGAGCAACCTTGAATTCAGGATATATCTCAATGATGGGGCCGGCAGATTTCACGAGCTTACTGCGCTTGATATACCGGGAGCTTACTTTTGCAATACCTCTTCAGCTGATTATGACAGTGACGGTGATCTCGATATATTATTTACGGGAAACACTGGCACATTTACCTCACAGATATACAGGAACAACTACTACATGATGGCTGGTGAAATAAAGCCTAATACACGACCTGATGCTCCAACAGGTCTGGAAAGTGAAGTAAATCCGGGTAATCTTAAGCTCCAGTGGAAAGGTGTCAATACCGATGAAACATGGTTCATCAACATGAGTTACAATATAAGGGCAAAAAGGACCAATGATGACAAATGGAAAGTAGCACCTCATTCAACAGGCGGTGGATTCAGAAGCCTTAATGCGCTGGGGAATTCACAGCTCAACAGGACATTCACGATCAATAATCCTGAGTCAGGCACTTATGTATGGCAGGTTCAGGCAGTTGACCAGAGCTATTCAGGCAGTCAATGGTCGGAAGTAGATACAGTCATTATCAAAAAAACCCAGGCGTTTTTTAAAACTGATACAGTATGCCTTGGTTCAGTAACGCATTTTACAGATCAGTCAGTTGTTACTGATGGAATTGCTTCCTGGAAATGGGATTTCAGCGATGGAGAAAACTCCACTATACAGAATCCTGAACATACATATTCCACATCGGGGACTTTCAGTGTTAAGCTGGTAGTCACAAGCAATGCAGGAGACAAGGATTCACTTTATCAGAATGTAATTGTTAAGGCCAGACCTGCAACAGCATTTTCAGCACCCAATGTTTGTATAGGTACACCGACAACAATTACTAACAATTCTAACCTTAACAGCCTTACAATAGCTTCATGGCAGTGGAATTTTGGTGATGGTCAGTCATCTTCAGCCCAGGACCCCGCAACTCATACCTATGCAGTCAAAGGAACATATAAGGCAACTCTTAAAGCATTTGCATCAAACGGATGCGCAGACAGTATAAGCAAAAATGTAATTATTGCCGGCTACCCTGAAAAAGCTATATCAACTGACAAACCACTATCATTCTGCGAGGGTGACAGTGTTCAGCTTACAGCAGAATATGATTCACTTTATACATACCAGTGGGTAAGGGATAATAATTACATAACCGATGCAACATCCAGCACTTTTAAGGTAAGCAGATATTCTGCCAGATACTCTGCACGGATTACAAATACACTTGCCGGCTGTCTTATCTTATCTGATGAGAAAACAATAACAATAAAACCTGTCCCGTCAAAACCTTCGATTACATCGGATAATTATAAGACGGGTGATTGCCTGAAAGACAGTCCTGTCAAGCTGAAAGTCGACCAGGCATCAGGTGAAAATACCTATTCCTGGCTGAGAAATGGAGTTCAGTTTGGTACAGGAACTTCTATTGAAGGATTTCTTGAGCCCGGGACCTATGTAGTTAATGCAGAGCTTAACGGATGCAAATCAGCATCAGAATCTTTCCCGGTGACAAATCTCGGAGCGCCTGAGAAACCACAGATACTTGCCAAAGGACCGACTTTGTGGTATCTGACTTCCAGCATAAAAGCTTTCGATTATAACTGGTATTACAATGGCAGACTTATTGCCGATGCAGACAAGGATTATTATATTGCGAATCAGAACTATGGAGTTTACCAGCTGAGTATTGGGAATGCTAACGGTTGTTATACAAGGAGCGATACAATTGTCATACCACTACGATCATCAACTACAGGAATTGAGGATCCTGATCCGTTTGAGGGAGTAAAAATATACCCCAACCCTACTCCGGGCATCTTTACGATTGAAATGGATAACAATATCTTTGGTGAACTTATTATTGATATTATAACCAGACACGGAAGTAAAATTCTCAATATCAGATTAGAAAAGGTAACAGACCATTTCACAGCACAAATCGATCTCAGCGGGCAGCCGAAGGGGATGTATATCTTAAATCTGGGTCTTGATAAGTTCAGGGCGGTGAGGAAGGTGCTGGTGGAGTGAAGTGGTATTCGGTTCCCGATAGCTATCGGGACGGTAACCTGTAATCGGTATTTCTGTTACTTACCTCCGATTACTGATTACCGAATACTGATTACTACAAAGGTTACACTGAGAATTTCCCTGACAAATCTTCCGTAGAATCCTGTGCTCTCAGTGCTCCCTATGGTTATCTTATATAAGCTACCACTTTTTACCTCCCTGATATTTTATATCTAAGGTGTAAAATTACAATATCCTGGTACGAGGCTACAGAAAGGGAACATGTACAAATATCTTACACAGTTTATATTAATATGAATTTTTAAATTCCTTCACCTCCTGACATCTCTCCATTTTTCTTAAAAAAATTGCATTTATTGCATTTTTATTATACCTTATGTTTCTAAATTAAAACCCGGAACTGATGAAAACAAAACTAATCTTCCAGGTGTTTTCAATTATATTCCTGATCCTTTCCACACAAACATTTTCACAAACATTTACCGAAACTGCGAATCTTACGGGTACAATTTACGGTAACGCTGTATGGGGTGATTATGACAATGATGGTGATCTGGATGCATTTATTGTCGGATCATCAACAAGCAGACTTTACAGGAATGATGCAGGTTCATTTGTTTATGTATCTACAGGTATTACAGGAGTTCAGTATGGATCATGCGCATGGGGTGATTATGATAATGATGGTGATCTGGATATTGCAATTACAGGTAATGCAGGCACAAAATTTTCAAAGATCTATCGCAACGATGGCAGCAATGTCTTTACTGATATAGGTGCCGGTTTAATCGGAGTTGACTGGAGCACGATTGCATGGGGTGATTATGACAATGACGGGAAACTTGATCTTCTTGTATCCGGCCTGGCTACCGGAGAGGAACCTGTAGCGCGGTTGTATCATAATGACGGTAATGATGTTTTTACTAATTCTCAGATCGCAATAACTCCATGCGTAAGAGGAGTGGTCAAATGGGGTGATTACAATAACGATGACCTTCTGGATATCCTGATGCTGGGACAGGATTTTGATGGTAATGCAAATACTGAAATATACAAAAATGATGGCAATGGTCATTTCATTTCCATAAATGCCAATATGGCCGATGGTTTCAGAGGAGGTGTCGACTGGGGTGATTATGACAACGATGGAGATCTTGACGTACTGATAGGAGGACAGATGTGCGGAACCAGGATCTACCGTAATGATGGTAATGGTGTATTTACATTCATCAATGCTGGTTTACCCGCTTTGTCTTATTGTCCTGTTGCCTGGGGAGATTATGACAATGACGGAGATCTGGACATAATTCTGGCAGGAGTAAATGTATACAACGGGACTTCCTATACTCAATTATTTCAGAATAAGGGAAATAATGTTTTCACAGAGGATAGTAATGTATTAACTGACCTCTCTGAGGGCTCAGTTACCTTCGGGGATTATAATGGTGATGGCAAAACTGATCTGATCATAACAGGACGTGCAGCGGGGAATATTTCTACTTCAAAAATATACAGGAATGACACTCCTAATTCCAATGCAGCACCTACTGCACCAGGCAGCCTGCAATCAACTGTAATTAACAACGGGGCAGTTTTAAAATGGAATCTCTCAACTGACAGTCCGACACCTTCAGCAGGACTAACATACAACGTCAGGATTGGCACAACAACAAATGGTATTAATATCCTGTCTCCTATGGCTAACGTAAGTACCGGGTACAGAAGAACTTCACTGTTGGGGAATGCAATGCAGGATGATAATTATGTAATTAAGAATCTTCCTGTTGGAACTTATTACTGGAGTGTACAGGCAGTCGATCCGTCAGGCAAAGCATCTTTGTTCCCCTCTGCAAGCTCCTTTACAATACTACCCACTGTAACTGACATGAATGTTAACATGCTTTCTGTAGAAAACAGCGCCATGGCATGGGGCGATTATGATAATGATGGAAACCTGGATCTCCTTCTGCTTGGTTATAATTCAGCATCAGGCAAGAGGGTCTCAAAAATATATCGTAATAACGGGAGTGCTGTTTTTGATACTATAAATGCCAATCTTAAAGGAGTTGAATATGGTTCAGGTGCCTGGGGAGATTATGATAATGACGGTGATCTTGATCTTTTGATAGCTGGCAATTCGGGTCCATTTTCAATCCCTGATCCTGTTTCAAAGATTTACCGCAACAACGGGAACAATACTTTTACTGATATAAATGCCGGCTTAACAGGAGTCGGAGGTTCATCATGTGACTGGGGCGATTATGATAATGATGGAGACCTTGATATACTTTTATCGGGAAATGGACTGTCAACGATATACAGGAATGACGGTAACGGGATATTTGTCGACATTAATACAAACTTCGTACAGAGTTACCAGGGAAGTGCATCATGGGGAGATTTTGATAAGGATATGGATCTTGATGTGCTGATATATGGAAGTTCAAAAACCGAGATATACAAAAATAACGGATCTGACAATTTTGTTTCCCTTGGGGTAAACATTCCAGGCGGATCAGAGGGTTCTGCTGCATGGGGTGATTACGACAACGACGGATATCTTGACATACTGGTTACAGGTTCTGTTATAAATTATAATGTTGCTAAAATTTACAGGAATAATGGATCAGGAGTATTTACAGATATAGGTGCAGGTCTCAGGGGTGTAAGTGAAAGCAAAGGAATCTGGGGTGATTTTAATAATGATGGCTGGTCAGATATTGTTTATACAGGGCGCAGTGGTGATTTCATTACTAAAATATTACTTAATAATAATGGAACTTTCAGTGACACTTATGCCCCTTTAACAGGGGATTACAGAAGCAAACTATCTACAGCCGATTATGATAATGACGGTGATCTGGATATAATTATTACCAGATACAGTAGTCAAAAGCCGATACTGTACAGGAATAATATGAATTTTCCTAACGATCCTCCGGAAGCACCAACAAATCTTTTAGCAGAAAATACCGGCATGGGCGTCACTTTATCCTGGGATGTTGCTGCAGATAATCAGAGCGTTGCAGGCGGACTTTCTTATAATTTGCGCCTTGGCCTTAATCAGTCAGGTTATGAACTTATATCGCCGATGGTAACTACACCTGGTAATAACAGGCTGATTCCGGCTATCGGGAACGCTCAAATGAACACTTCCTGGCGCATTGATTCTCTTCCGGTCGGAACATATTACTGGAGCGTTCAGGCTATTGATCAGAGTTATAAAGGAGGAGCCTGGGCAACAGAGCAATCATTTGTAGTTTCACAGCTGCGTCCATTCTTTACATTTGATACAGCATGTTTTGGAGCTCTGACTTACTTTATTGACCAGACAATAACCACCGGTACTCAGATTGCATCGTGGAGCTGGGATTTTGGTGACGGGAAGTCATCTTCACTACGGAATCCATCTCACCTTTTTGCATCTGCAGGAACCTATTCCGTCACACTTGAAGTGACAGATACAGCAGGAGTAAGGTTGAGCAAAACAAATTCAGTCCTTGTATTACCTCGTCCCGTTGCTGATTTCAGTGTTGCCAACATTTGCATTGGAAGCATGGCATCAGTCGTAAATGCATCAATAACTGATACTTTGGCAATTTCGTCATGGTTGTGGGATTTTGATGACGGAACAACTTCCTCACTACAGTATCCTGGTCCACATGGATATCTTGCTACGGGAACCTATGATATCGCTCTGTCAGTATATGCCAAAAACGGATGTTCAGGGACAAAAGTAAAACCGATAACTGTTGCAGAATATCCTGCTGCAATAATTTCTGCATCAGGAAGCATGGATTTCTGCGAAGGAGGAAATGTAAAACTCATTGTGCCATACAGCAGTAGTTATACCTACCAATGGAAAAACGGAGGTACCCTGATAAACGGAGCCGATTCATCTGTATTTGTCGCAACATATTCCGGAAGTTATTCTGCATCTGTTACGAATACTATTGCAGGATGTTTAAGTGAAACAATAATTCCGGCAACAGTCAATGTTGCAGTATCACCGGAAAGGCCACTAATAACAGCAGACAGTGATACTATTTTCTGCCAGGGCGATTCTGTTACTTTAAGTGTGACAAATACTGATGGATATACATATCAATGGAAGCTAAACGGAGGTGCTGTAGGAAGTAATTCAAATCAGCTTGTTGCAAAAATCAGCGGTAACTATACCGTAGTTGTTCTAAACAGCAGCGGATGTTCAGCCACCTCATACAACTCAAAGTCAGTCATAGTAAATCCAAAACCTGTAGTAGGATCTATAAGCCAAAGCGGTGATACAAGATTCTGTAAAGGAAGTAGTGTTACACTGAGTATTCCTGCTGCCACAGGGTACAGCTACAGCTGGAAAAATGGGAGTATCACAGTTCCTGGTGCCGTTTCAAACAGCCTGACTGTCTTTGATCCGGGAAACTACACAGTTGAAGTCTCGACAACATCAGGGTGCCGTGTAAGCACTGACTTTGTTAAAGTGGAAGTAAATCCGATGCCACTAAGGCCTTCCATCGATAAAGGCAGCTATACTGAAGGTACCTGTCTGGGTACATCACCAATCAAACTCAGTGTGGAGGATGTGATTGAAGGTTACAGTTACAGATGGTTTAAGAATGGGGCGCCTGTAAGTACTTCATCTTTTATCGAAGGATTCCTCGATTATGGGAGCTACTATGTGGAAGCCGATCTGGCAGGATGTAAAAATCACTCCGACTCAATAAAAGTAAATTCTGAATCTGCCCCTGACAAACCGGTTCTCTCTGCCAAGGGACCTACAATATGGTACCTTTCATCAAGTATCGCGAATGCTGTTGAATACAAATGGTACTTTAATGGCCAGTTCGTCCCTGATGCTAACGCCAGTACCTATGTGGCATATCAGAACCTGGGAGTTTACAGGGTAGGTATTTCATATGACAGACAATGCTTCTCTTTCAGCGATACCTTAAGAATCCCTACAGGAATTACAGGCATTGAAGACATTGATCCTTTTGAAAATGTCAAGATTTATCCCAATCCCACAACAGGATTATTCACAATCGAAATGAATAATAATGTCTTCGGGGAACTCATCATCGATATCTTCACACAAAACGGAAGCAAGATCCTGAATATTAAATTCCAGAAGACTACTGAATACTTCCGGAGCCAGATAGATCTGTCAGTCCAGTCCAGTGGGATGTATATCTTAAATCTGGGTCTTGATAAGTTCAGGGCGGTGAGGAAGATATTGGTGGAGTAATTCATTGGTCATTTGATGGTCATTAGGTGGTCATTAGGTAGTCATTAGGTAGTCATTAAGTAGTCATTAAGTTGTTTCTTTAATGACTAGGAATGACGTTGCGAAGCAACAAATGATCCTCCTTACGCCAACACCTTCACCTCCTT
>CAYLYN010000029.1:0-30371 GCA_964387565.1 uncultured Rikenellaceae bacterium
GGACTTTATACTGGCTTTTATATTATCCGGTTTATTGCTGGCAATCATCAAGCGCATCTGGTCAGGGGCTGTTGGAATGAAGAAGACCACAAAACTCAGGATCACTGACAGGATAGCGCTTATCTCACTCTGGCTTATATTTCCCAGCCGTCTTCTTGCTGAGAGCTTTACAAGTGGTGTTTATGGTACCGGCAGCTTTTTAACAGGATCACTCGGGAATTTCCTCGCCTCTTTTCTTCCTGCTCATGAGATGGCATACCCATTCTGGTGGCTATATTCACTTTCACTGGGTACTTTTTTTATTCTGCTTCCAGTAACAAGGTATATGCATATCCCTGCAGAAATATTTCTGATCTTTATGCGAAACTCCGGTATAAGGACAGGCGACAGGGAAGGAGCCTATTCCGAGGTGGAGATACATTCCTGTTCCTCCTGTGGTCTGTGCATCGATACATGTCAGCTTAACTATTCCGTTGGTATAACAAATATCCAGTCAGCCTACCTTATGAAAGGAATCAGAAATAATACAGATGTTAAGGATATATCTGACAACTGTCTGATGTGTGGCAGATGCGATCAGGTTTGTCCGGTAGGCATTGAGCTTTACCCTATAAGGATGATACAGCGTCGCAGACAAAGTGCTGAGAGTGAGTATCAGAATCAGTATGGAGGTTATCTTAGAAGTCGAAGTGTGCATCCGCCGGCCAAAGTTAATGGTTCCCCATCATACAGTTACCTGGAAAAAGAGGAACCAAATAAAACTGATGTTTTATATTTTGCCGGATGCATGTCACATCTTACACCCTCAATAAAAAACTCCATGATACAGATTCTCGAAGCTTCCGGCCTCGATTATCTTTTTATTGATGAGAATGGAGGAGCATGCTGCGGAAGACCTCTTATGCTGGCCGGCCAGGACAGGGAAGCGAGGGAACTGATCCAATTCAATTCTGACATTATTCTGAAGTCAGGAGCAGGTACTCTTGTAACTTCGTGCCCGATTTGCTACAAGGTATTCAGGGAGAGTTATCATCTTGATATAGAGATACTTCATCATTCTCAGTTTATTAAGAGACTGATTGATGATAACTCTATCTCATTAAAATTCCTCAGAAAGAAGGTTATTTACCATTCGCCGTGTGATCTTGGAAGAGGATCAGGTGTTTATGAAGAACCTAAGGAGGTACTTCGATATGTATCAAGGCTTGAAAAGAGCAGATTTGAAGATGCCGGTTCACTTTGCTGCGGAGGAAGCCTTGGCAATCTGAAACTTAGTTCTGAACAGAAAAGAAAGATTGCCTTTGATGCAGTTTCTGATATTACTGAATCGGATCCGGATATACTTGCAACAGCCTGCCCTCTGTGTAAAAAGACTTTTTCATCAGTAACTTCAGTAAAAGTGGCTGATATTTCTGAGATCGTGTCAGAAGCTCTCGAAAAGCCTTCTGATTCGGTAATTAAAATACGAAAGTCAATTCCGAAACATGAGTTGATGTCAGTATGAAAAATTTGTGGAAAAATGTTTACTTATTGTGCATAAGTTAGGCGTATTTAGGTTTACTTTGCCGGTAATTTTGTAGCAACATAATAATTTGAAGTCTGATTCGTTTAAAATTTACTGACTGAACAATTCAATTTGATTAAAAATGAGAAGATTTATTACAGTGTTGATGGTAGTGACAGGGATCTCCTTTTTATACTCATGCAACAATTCAGATAACATAATATTAAAAAATAATATCCTTTCTGTAAATAAGGTAAATCAGAAAGCTGATGGAAGTATAGAACTTCATGTTAAGAAAGCAGAATGCTACAGCGACAAGGTAAATCCTTCAACAAACACCGCTGAATGGAATGTGCTGGTTTCAAAATCGGGCCGTTTTAATGTCTGGCTTTCAAGCGCCACAATAGATACAACTAATCTGGAGTACAAGAATAAAGTACTTTTAAGTGTCCAGGATAATCGTCTTGAAGCACAGCCTTCAGTTGACAAAATCATAAAAAATTCATCTGAGGTGAATTATCCTTATTTCAGGGCGGATTCGTTTATGGGATCCCTCTATATACAGGATACAGGATTATTTGCCGTACAGATAATAAGTGACAAGATTATTCCGGAAGACAAAGCAGATGTTTCAGGGGCTGCAAAAACGAAACTTCTTTCTGTTTTTCTAACACCTGTGGCAAGATAAGCCTCAACTTCAGGAATTTTTTTCAACCCATTGTCTTGCATTTACAAATGCCTTCATCCACGGGGTTATTTCATCATTTCTCCTGTCGGCAGGGTAAGTGCCGCACTGCCACGGGAAATATGCCCGTTCAAGGTGGGGCATCATAACCAGGTGGCGCCCATCCTCCGAGCAGAGTCCGGCAACATCATAATCCGAACCATTTGGATTGGCAGGGTAAGTATGCCTGCTGTATTTCATTGGAATCGAATACTTTTCCTCAGCCAGGGGTAGCTTGAACCTGCCTTCACCATGAGCAACCCAGATACCAAGTTCCATGCCTTCCATATTACCAAGCATGACGGAGTTATTTGGAAGAATTTTTACATTGAGAAATCCGGATTCAAATTTATTTGAACTGTTATGATTCAGCTTAGTTGCTTTCCCGTGATCAGGATAAACCAGACCAAGTTCTACCATAAGCTGACATCCGTTACAGACTCCGAGTGAAAGAGTGTTATTTCTCTTATAGAACTTTTCTAGTGCTATCCGTGCCTTATCATTATACCTGAATGCTCCTGCCCATCCTTTTGCAGAACCCAGTACATCAGAATTAGAGAATCCGCCGACGAAGACTATCATACTGATATCTTCAAGGGTTTCCCTGCCTGAGATAAGGTCAGTCATATGAACATCTTTAACATCAAAACCGGCAAGATATAGTGCATATGCCATCTCACGATCGCCATTAACACCTTTTTCCCTGATAATAGCAGCCCTGATTCCTGATTTTCTTCTTCTTTCAGGTGAAATCCCAAGTGATTTGAATGTTCCTTCAAAATCACCAAGGTTCATATTCAGGCCATGGTTTTTGTAGTTTTCAAATCTTTTGAGGGAAAGTTTTGTTCCTGACTGTTTCCTGTCAAGAAGATAGGACGTTCTGAACCATTTGTCCCTGAGACTGTCAATATCCAGTTCAAGTCTTCCTGAACCATTCTTAATAAATAGTTTTCTTTCGTGCACAGGATGCCCGATTGAGAAATAGGATATTCCGCTTTCCAGTAAGATTTCAGCTACCAGATCTTCATCTTTTACCTGCATTATAATCCCCGGGTTCTGACTGAAGAGCAGTTTAACAGTATCTTTCTCCTCTATTGCTGAAAGATCAACAGTTATTCCACCTTCTGTATTTGCAAATGACATCTCAAGCAGGGTGGTCAGCATTCCGCCAGCTGAAATATCGTGACCTGATAATACCATACCTTTCTTTATAAGACCCTGCACAGTATTGAAGGCCTCCCTGAAATAAACAGGATCCTTTACTGTTGGAGATTCATTTCCCAGTTTATTGAGTATTTGTGAAAATGCACTGCCTCCTGTTTTGAGCCTGTCACGGCTCATATCAATATAAAGCAGGCTGGTATAGGGATCGTTTACAATGACAGGTTCGACAATATTCCGGATATCACTTACTTCACCTGTGGCTGAAATTATTACAGTTCCTGGCGAATAGACTACATCATCGCTGTATTTCTGTGTCATGGAAAGACTGTCTTTCCCGGTTGGTATGTTTATGCCCAGTGCAACTGAAAACTCACTGGCGGCTTCTACTGCTTCATATAATCTTGAATCTTCGCCCGGATTCCTGCATGGCCACATCCAGTTTGCTGAAAGTGAGATACTCCTCAGGTTGTCTGATAAAGGAGCCCAGATAATATTTGTAAGTGCTTCAGCAATTGACAATACTGATCCGGCAGCCGGGTCTATAAGTCCGGCTGCGGGTGCATGTCCAATTGATGTGGCAAGCCCCTTTTTGCCTCTGTAATCGAGGGCTATCGCTCCGAGGTTATTTAGTGGAAGCTGTAACGGACCGGCGCATTGTTGCTTGGCAAGACGTCCGGTAACCGACCGGTCAACCTTGTTGGTGAGCCAGTCTTTGCATGCAACCTCCTCAATCTGAAGAACCTGCTCAGCATACTCAGTTATCTTATCTTGTGAGTAATCGGGCTCTGAATAGAGCTCAGTAATACAGTTGTCTTTCATTATTGTTTTTGGAGGATCGCCGAAAAGGGATGCAAGTGCAATATCTATTGGTTTTTCTCCTGTTGCCGGATTCTCAAGTGTAAACTGCATGTCGCCGGTGATCTCACCAATAACATAAAAAGGAGCCCGTTCTCTTTCTGCGATCCGGTGAAGTGTTTCGAGGTCAGTCTTTTTAATGACCAGGCCCATGCGTTCCTGTGATTCATTGCCAATAAGTTCTTTGGCAGAAAGTGTCGGGTCGCCTACAGGAAGCTTGCTTAAATCAATCTTTCCTCCTGTTGCTTCCACCAGTTCTGAAAGACAGTTCAGATGTCCTCCGGCACCGTGATCATGTATTGAAACGATGGGATTATTTTCCGATTCGCTTAAAGCCCTGATGGCATTATAAACTCTTTTCTGCATCTCAGGGTTAGCCCGCTGAACAGCATTTAACTCAATTGAGCTGTCATATTTCCCGGTGTCGACTGATGACACGGCTCCTCCACCCATACCTATCCTGTAGTTATCACCTCCCAGGAGTACTATTTTATCGCCCTTTTCGGGAATATTTTTTTCACTCTCTTTTTTCTTCCCGATACCAATACCTCCGGCAAGCATAATTACTTTATCATATCCGAATTTTTTAAGATTTTCGAAATGTTCAAATGTGAACACAGAGCCGCAGATCAGCGGCTGACCAAATTTATTACCGAAATCACTTGCCCCATTCGAAGCCTTTATAAGAATATCTTCAGGTGTCTGGTACAGCCATTTTCTCTCTCTGGTAGACTTCTCCCATGGCCTGGGGCCGTCAGGACGAGGATATGATGTCATATAGACTGCTGTTCCGGCAATTGGTAAGGCTCCTTTTCCTCCTGCAATCCTGTCCCTGATCTCTCCCCCGGTTCCTGTTGATGCTCCGTTGAAAGGCTCAACTGTTGTCGGAAAGTTATGAGTTTCAGCTTTCAGAGAGAGAACCGATTCAAAATCGGTTATTTTAAAAAAATCGGATTTATCCTGTGTTACAGGGGCGAACTGTTCAACTTCAGGTCCGTTCAGGAATGCACAGTTATCCTTGTATGCTGAGACAACATGATTGGGATTTGCTTTTGTTGTATCCTTTATCATCTGAAAAAGAGTCTTATCCTTTTCTTTACCATCTATTATGAATTTTCCGTTAAATATCTTATGACGGCAATGTTCTGAATTTACCTGTGAAAAGCCAAATACTTCACTGTCAGTCAGTTTTCTGCCAAGAGTTACACTCAGGCGGTCAAGGTATTCTATCTCATCTGAGTTCAGGGCCAGCCCCTCCTTCAGATTATATTCAGCTATATTATCAATTAATATAACCGGTTCAGGATTCCTGTCAATTGTAAAAATGTTCTGATCCAGCGATTTGTAAAGCGATTGAAGCATTGGATCATAGTGTGGTTTCCCGGACGATACAGCATGGAACTCTTCGATCCTGAGAATTCCGGTTATTCCCATGTTCTGAGTTATTTCCACAGCATTTGTACTCCAGGGAGTGATCATCTCTTTCCTTGGTCCGATATACATTCCATCCAGATGCTCCTTTTCAATAAGTGAAGCTTCCCCGAAAAGCCAGATAAGTTTGCCGATATCACCCTTCGACAGCCTTGTTGCAGTTCCTGCAGCTATGATGTTTTTTGAATCACATTCGAAAAAAAGAATCATTTTTTAAAGGTGTAATTAGTTGATATATAGATCAATATCTTTGACATAAGTCCAAAGCGGAAGTGTTGTAAATATAACTTAAGTTTAAGGAATATCCTATTTCTTCTTTATTCATATATCAGCAAAACCACAGTAAAATATTTTGTCCTGCTGATTTTGCTGATGAGTGCAGGTACATGTATTACTTAAGTCCGCTTCTAAGTAATAACGGTTCAATTGATGGCTCTTTGCCTCTGAACTTGACGTATAGATCCATAGGTTTTTCCGATCCTCCTTTTTCAAGAATATTTCTCCGGAATGACGATGCAACCTCATCGTTGAAGATCCCTTTTTCAGTAAAATAACTGTAGGCGTCGGCATCCAGGACTTCCGCCCATTTATATCCATAGTAGCCTGCCGCATAACCACCTGCAAAAATATGGCTGAATGAACAGCTTACATTTGATCCCTCTATTTCAGGGAAAAGTTCCGTCTTTTTTACAGCTGCAGCTTCGAAACGGCTTACATCAGTCACAACGGGTGATGTAACTGAGTGCCAGTCCATGTCGAGAAAACCAAATCCCAGCTGCCTGTAGCAGGAATAGCCTTCATTAAATCTGGATGCCTCCTTAATCCTCCTGATAATTTGTTCAGGTATCGGTTCTCCGGTCTGGTAATGTATTGCCCAGGTGTCAAGCCAGTCTTTTTCGAAAGCATAATTCTCCATGAATTGCGATGGAAGCTCAACAAAATCGCGGGCTACGTTAGTTCCTGACATGCTCTCATAAGTGCAACTGGAAAGCATTCCATGGAGAGCATGACCGAATTCGTGCAGAAATGTCCTGACTTCATTGAAAGAAAGCAGTGACGGTTTTGATTTAGTGGCTCGTGTAAAGTTAGCAACAACAGATATCAGGGGTCTTACGTCCAGACCGTCAACTATCCGCTGATCGCGATAGCTTGTCATCCAGGCACCACCGTTCTTACCTGACCTGGGATGATAATCGATATACAGAAGAGAAAGAAACCTTTCATTGCTGTCATAAACCTCATAGGTTTTTACCTCAGAATGATAAACGGGAACAGAAAAATTCTGACGGAACGTAATACCGTATAGCCTTGTGGCCAGGTCAAATACTGCCTTTTCAGTGTTTTCAAGACTAAAATATGGTTTTAGTAATTCATCATCGAAATCAAATAACTCCTTCTTAAGAATTTCTGAATAATAATGCCAGTCCCATTTCTCAACAGCTCCTTTATGTCCATACCTTAATGCGGTTTCCTTTATTTTTTCAAGGTCCCTTAAGGCTGCAGGCTTTGATGCTTCATATAGTTCATCAAGCAAACCATTAACTTTGCCGGGTGTATCAGCCATCCTCTCAGTCAATACCATTTCTGCATAATTCGGAAAACCCAGAATATTTGCAAGTTCCAGCCTGAGGTTAGCAATTTCTATAACAAGAGCCCTGTTGTCATTGTCATTACCCCTGAATGCTCTCGATGAGTATGCCCGAAGCATTTTCTCTCTTAATTCTCTTTTTGATGAATATTGCATGAAGGGTACATAACTTGGGGCATGAAGTGTAAAAATCCATCCTTCCTTATTCCTGGCTGCAGCCTCTGCTGCTGCGGCTTCAATTAGATTTTCAGGAAGACCATGAAGGTCCTCGTAGTCAGTAAGGTGCAGTTCCCACGAATTGGTCTCAGCAAGCAGATTCCTGTCAAATGTAAGTGCCAGTATACCAAGTTTTTCAGATATCTCCCTGAATCTTTGTTTCTGATCCTCCCTTAATGCAGCTCCTCCCTGTATGAAGTTTCTGTATGTTTTCTCCAGAAGTAATAACTGCTCTGTACTCAGCTTAAATTCATTCTTTTTTTCGAATATTTCATTAACCCGTTCGAAAAGTTGTTTATTAAGGGTGATATCATTTGAGAATTTTGTGAGAACAGGTGAAATCTCCTCAGCAGCTTCCTGGAGTTCATCATTTGTTTCGGCACTGTTCAGGTTAAAGAGGAGAGAAGTGATGGTATTTAGTTTAATTCCCGAACGTTCAAGGGCTACGATAGTATTCTCAAAGGAAGCCGGCTCAGTCAGACTTATTATCCGCTCTATTTCTGCTTCGGCCATTTTAATGGCCTCCTCTGTACCCTCCCTGAAATGATTTGCCCTGATAAGGTTAAATGGAGGTGTTTCAAAGGGAGTTTCCCATGGGATCAATAATGGATTAGTCATAGAGTTAGTCCTCCCCTTCATTATCATCAATATCAGCCCCGGCATATTTTGACGGGTAGGGAATATGACCCTTTGCATTGAACCATAGTATCCTGTTGAGCAGATCATCTTTCCCTGAATCGATCCTGTCAAATACCGGGAGCATGCTTTTCCTGGCAAAATGCAGCTCCTTTCCGCTCAGGGAACTGATTTCAGGATTCATTTCGTCAAGAGGTATCCTGTTAGGTAAAGCAATATAAGGAGTCAGATCGGGTTCCGACGAGAAACAGTCTGACATCGGATTTGCGATAGCATCCTGAATATTCATCGGAGGCATGCCAAGTATTTGTTCGATAGTCCTCACCATTGATGGCTGGGTATAATATGTATGGTTGACACTCTTCAGCCTTGAATAAGGGCTGATCACATAACTGACTGTCCTGTATGGAGATACATGATCCCAGCCTCCCTGCGAATCATCTTCCACAACAAAAATCACACTGTTCTTCCAGAACCTGCTTTTTGAAAAAGCTTCAACAATGCGTCCGAGGGCAAGGTCATTATCGGCAACCATTGCACGTGGAGTAGGATATCCCGGACGTGTACCGGCAGTATGATCATTTGGCAGCGCAATTATCAGCAGTTCAGGTAACTGGTCACCATCTTTGCTTTCATATTCATGCAATTCCTTTATCAGGACATCTGCACGCATTACATCTGAAAATTCATGATTCCCGTAAGACGGAAAGGTCTGACTGAGTATGCCTGTAACAGGTTCTAAAGTTGTATAGTTATAGAAATCTACTTTCTCCCCGTTAAGATATTTTTTATAAATTTCGCTCCATGTCAGCTTACTCTGAAGTACAGGTACCGATGCCTCACCATAGATCCTAACTGACCTGTTGTTTTTAAGCGCGTTATCCCATAGGAAACCTGTAGGGGCGTAGACCAGGGCATCATTCTGAACATGTGCATAACTTCTGAACCAGGCTCTCATATTCTTCTCAATATAGTCTGTAACTATTGAAGCATCTGTCCACTGATGGCCTTCCGCTGAACATTTTCCGGATGCGTGGAAATTGTCGAGGAGTATAAATTCGTCGGCTAGCTTATGATGGTTAGGAGTGACCTCCTCTCCGTAGATACAAAGGCCGGGATCACCTTTTCCTTTTTCCATGTCGCCAAGTATCTGATCGTATGTCCGGTTTTCCTTTATTATATAAATAACATGTTTGAATACAGAAGGCTCGCCTATACGTTCAGGAACCGGTCTGGGCTGAATATTCTCCCTGGGTTTTTCCCTTGCCATTGTTGCCCGTGACAGGTTATTTACAGCAATTACGGTATCTGTATAAGCTTTAAGACTTTTCTTTTTCGGCAAGGGGAGGACCGACAGCG
The DNA here is from genome assembly GCA_964387565.1 of uncultured Rikenellaceae bacterium. Taxonomy (GTDB): domain Bacteria; phylum Bacteroidota; class Bacteroidia; order Bacteroidales; family VadinHA17; genus LD21. Next base: position 9,478 of record CAYLYN010000029.1, read on the forward strand.
TAGCGGGCATATAATGAGTATTATATACTATATTTTCAGTATTCTCATCGGAAAAACCATACATAATACCTGCTCCCTCGAGGTTGCATACATACATTAACGATCTGTACAGAGCAATAGCCGATGGGTAAACACCAACAGGTATAAATCCTGTAACCTTGCTTTCCGGTATTTTTGATTTAACGGTTGATTTGTTCCCGAGGGCGATAACTGCTATTGCATTATCCATTCCATTTGCCACGTAGAGGGTTTTACCGTTTGCCGAAAGTGCAAGCCCGTTTGGAGAATCACCGAAGAAGGGGTTTATTTCAGGTTGCAGCCTCACGCTTATTGTTTCTGATACAACATCATCAGATGTTCGTATTACAGATACGTTATCACTGTTTGAATTTGTGACATAAACGAATTTTCCGTCACTGCTGCTGATAATCTCATTTGGATGAAGTCCGGTAACAATATCCTTTAATATTTTTCCGGAAGCAGGATCAACCACTGCCACGCTTCCTTCACTTGTGGCACCTCCTGCATTTTTATTATCGACCTTTGCCCTGCCCCAGGGCACTCCAGCAACACTTCTGTCATCAGGTCCGGGATGTCTGCCTGCCCAGTTGGTAACATAGAGTTTACCTGCAGCATGTGTTATGCCATAAGGTGCAACTCCGGGACTGGTTGTCCAGATTGTATCACCTGTAGCAAGGTCATGCTTAATAAGATCATTATTACCATTAAGAACGACATAAATATAACTCTTCCCATTTTCCCTGATTATAACAAACTCATTGGGCAAGGCTGTACTGACACTCGGTGCAGGTTTATATTCAATCTTTCTGTTGAACTCTGCTTTGATACCATCCCATTTTGCTGATACCACATATGATAAACGGTTTCTTCCTGAAAGGCTCCAGAATACCTCGGGTCCATTTTCTCCGGCGTACCATGTTATGCCGGAATATGTATTCATAGCACCTTTGAATTCAGGATTATCATCATTCTTCAGCGTGAACCTTACAGTATTGTCGGAGGTGCTTATAAAAACTATACTGTATCTTTCCTGCACTGCAAGCCATTTTCTGTCAGGCGAAAGACTTACATCCAGAGCATGATTCTCCTTTTCATAATCACCAAAAAAAATCTGAAAGCCGGCAGGCTGAATCACCCTGTTATATGGTAACTGAACTTGTCTGTGAGTTACAGCTTCCTGTAAATCTGCGTTTTGAGCCATACCGCAAAGCGCAATCGCTGCGATAATAATTGATATAATTGATTTCTTCATATAAAATAATTTAAAAAGGCTGTCCGGTAAAAGACAGCCTCTAATATGTTATAATTCAGAATGGCAGATCACTTAATTCATCTATCTCTGGTGGTATATCTTCGATTGCCGGACGATTATAAGTATTTTGATCTCCTGACTGAGATGATACCTTTTCAATTTTCCAGGCATCGAGATTAGTAAAATAATTAACCTTCCCCTCTTTTTCCCACCGGTTGCCTTTCAGGTTAAACCAGATCCTGATCTCTTCATTCATAAATGATTCATCGATGAGATCACATTTATCCTGTACAAGCTGGAATTTTATATAGTCAATAAATACTGCAGCTCCCCCTGTCTCTTTCTTTTCAATGACAAACTCTCTCTTTCGGAACTTGTCGCTTACCTGGTTTACAGGAGCAATATCAATTACTTTTCCCGTGATTTCAAATGCCATTTCAGTTTACTCTTCAGTGTTATGAATAACAATTTTTTCAATTTTGTCACCCTGCCGGATTTTATCTATCACATCAAGGCCTTCATATACTTTTCCAAAACAGGTGTGTTGTCTGTCAAGGTGTTTAGTGTTGTTTCTGCTGTGACAGATAAAGAATTGCGAACCACCTGTGTTTCTTCCTGCATGGGCCATGGAAAGAACTCCCCTGTCATGATACTGGTTTCCACCTGTGAGTTCACAATCTATTGAATAGCCCGGACCTCCGGTACCTACTCTCGGATCATTCGGATCTTTTGAATGAGGGCATCCTCCCTGAATTACAAAATCGGGAATCACCCTGTGAAATGCCAGACCGTCATAAAATCCTTTTTTTGCAAGTGTCACAAAGTTCTCAACTGTCTTCGGAGCATCATTCTCATAAAAGTTAACAAGCATGACACCCTTCGGTGTATGGATTTCTGCACTAACCATTATTTAACTATTTTAAGAAGCTCAACATCAAATATAAGGGTGGAATAAGGCTTGATAATATCACCAGCACCGTTTTCGCCATAAGCCAGGTCCTGGGGAATATACAGCCTGAACTTTGAACCTACAGGCATAAGCTGCAGAGCTTCTGTCCATCCTGCAATCACACCTGAAACAGGGAATTCGGCAGGCTGGTTCCTTTTAACTGAAGAATCAAACTCAGTTCCGTCAATAAGAGTACCTGTATAATGTACCTGGACCATACTTTCAGTGGTCGGTTTTTCACCAGTACCCATCTTGACAACTTCATACTGAAGTCCGCTCGCAGTTGTATTGACACCTGTTTTATTTTTGTTGTCAGAAAGGAATTTTTCATTTTGCTCGATATATTCCTTGAAATTCACTTTGTTCTCTTCTGCTCTTTTAGCTGTTCTGGATTTCTCCCGTTCATTTATAAAAGTCATAATAAATGTTCTTGCTTCCTCATCTGACATTACAGGTTTTCCTTCTTCTCCATCAATCATAGCTTTTGCTACTACCATTGGGTTCAGGTTAAGGCTGTCGGCAATCAGTGCATTATAATTTACAATTCCGAAAGCATATGATAATGAATCGACTTTGTTTTTTAATTTCTGACCTTTAACAGAACCAGTACCGCATGAGCCAAACAATAAAGCTGCAACAACTGTCACTACAACAAATAACTTGATTTTCATACTGTTTAATTTTAATTTAAAAATTTCCGCTAAGATAATACTTTACGTAAAGCAAAACAGAAGCACCTGAAATTTAATTTGCATTTTTATAAGCCCTGATAATCTGGCGTTTCCCGGGTGGTCCTGGAAGCATTGTTACAGTAAATCCGTTACTTCTGAGCTTTCTTTTTACCTCTCCTTTTGCCGAATATGTGATGAAAATCCCGTTTTCCCTGGTAGAACCGGCTATCTTTTTAAATATCTCGCTGCTCCACATTTCAGGTTGTTTGTCGGGTCCGAATGCATCAAAATAGACCAGATCAAAAGATCCCTCAGGGAACGATTTTGTTATATCTGCCTCAATTTTCTTAAGTATGAAATTATTACAGATGGGGACTTCACAATTCCACGGTGATGAGTGTATGTTATAAAACATATTCCTGGAATCCTCACCTTTAAATAAATGATAATTAAGCAAACCGGTTATCTCCTCAGGTAACGGGTACTTCTCAACTGATGTGTAATGAATTTTGCGGGTTCCCTCACAGCTTATCAAGGCTGTAAGAAATGCATTAAGTCCTGTCCCGAATCCTATCTCAAGAATATTTACCGGATCAGCTTTGCATGCTTCATACCCGTTATTTATGAAAATGAACTCTGATTCCTGTATTGCTCCGTGCACGGAATGATAGTGTTCATTCAGTTCGGGTACATACAGTGTGTGAGAGCCATCTGAGGTAAGTATAATTTCTGTCATATCCTTTGCGAAATTACTATTATTTGAATCAAATTTCTGACCATTTATCGGATATTGAGAGTAATATATTAATTTTAATGCCTCTTGTTCATTAACAATTAAGGGTATTATTAATAATTAACATAAACATAACAGAAATGAAAACAACACGTTCACGAAGAGATTTTTTGAAAGTTTCGGCTGCAGGTGCCCTGGGAGCTTTTGTTCTGACACAGAATTCATGCAAATCAGGAGGCAAGCCTGCTCCTGCAGCAGCAGCAGCCGATCCGAAATCATTTGGAATTGGTCTGCAGCTTTATACCATACGTGATGCCATGGCTGCTGATGTGGCAGGATCACTTAAAAAGGTATCCGATTCAGGTTACAAATACCTGGAGCTGGCCGGTTATTCCGACGGTAAGTTTTACAATATGGAACCTTCAGAATTTAAGAAACTTGTCAAGGACCTTGGCATGGAGATATTAAGCAGTCATACACAGGTTGAAGCACAGGGTATTACACTCGACAATGCAAAGAAAATGGCGGAAGACCATGCAAAACTTGAAGTTAAGTATTGTATCCAGCCCTGGGTGGTTGAAGAAGCCAGGAATACTGTGGCCAGTTACCAGAAAATGGTGGCTGACTGGAACCAGGTTGGAGGAATCATGAAGGAGAACGGGATCATGTTCGGTTATCATAATCATAACTTCGAATTTAATACAGTCGAAGGAAAAATACCCTATTTTGATATTTTCATGGCGGAACTGGATAAGGATCTGGTTACAATGGAACTTGATCTGTTCTGGGCCAGTAAGGCAGGGCAGAATCCTGTGGATCTCATAAAAAAATATCCCGGCAGATTCCAGCTGTTCCATATGAAAGATATGTATACAAATGAAGCTCCTTTTTATACAACAACAGGTGTCAAGGACTTTGCCCCGGTGGGAGAGGGAGTAATAAATTTCAAAGAGATACTTGCTGTTAAGGATATTGCAGGCATGAAATATATGATTGTTGAGCAGGACCAGTCACGAGACGGAGATCCTTTCGGAGATATTCAGAAAAGCATTACAAATCTGACAACTAAAATTCTGGTTTAGAATATATTGTCATGTGTTTTTAATAGAGACTGTTGCAAAAGGTGAAATCCATATTAACCACAAAGACCACAAAGGATTCACAAAGAATTAAAATACTGTAATTTAACTTTGTGATCTCTGAGTCTTCTTTGTGTCCTCTGTGGTTAAAAAGGTCTTTTGACAACAGCCTCTTTTTTATTTCCTGCGTATATCATATGACATAAGTACATAACCATTAGGCTGATATATAATCCTTTTGTTTATTACAGGGTGTGTAAAATGCTGGCCTGTACTTTTTGTTATCCTTAAGGAAAAGCAGAAATGTATTTCTCCTTCTCAAAATAATATGATTAATAGCATCTTAATTCTTGTGTTAATTATCTATAAAATTGCACAGGTTAATTATTATTGCTTTACTTTGTGAAAAAAATAACAGTGCTGCCTTTCGGATCAATATTAACCCAGTTGCCACTTATCATAATAGGTGCATTATATATGCTCTACCTGGGTTTATGTGCCGTGAACCGGTCAAAGGAAGCCCCTTTAACATCAGCATCAGAAACAAATGAGCATTTTGTTGAGGCAGTTTCTCCGGCGCATTCAATTGATTATTTTTTAATTGCAGGATTACAGAAGGATAAGTGTGATGCTCATGCTGAACCGGTCAGCAATAATTATATTTATATCAGCGATTTCAATATAGCATTATATTCACCTGATCAGGATATAATTTCTTACACTCCTTATTATTGTCTCTTCTCGAGACCTCCTCCGTTTATTTCCTGAAAGAAATCTGATTTATTTGTTTTTCAGAATGACATGATATTAAGGTAATTGCACTGGCTTTACACTTTATTCATGTTTCCTGGGATTATGTTCATCCCTGGCAAAACAATTCTTATTCAGGAAAAGTTTCCTGGAAATTTTAAACGATAATATTATATGAAAAATTATATTAAGTTGTTTGTTTTCATTCTTGCTGCAAATCCTGTTAAATTAGCCGCTCAGGAGTTGACGCCGGCAATCGATAGCGCAGTTCTGAAAATGGTTGAGCTTGGAGAGATTGTTATTAAGGCATCCAAGGATAATGTCACATATAAATCTATACCTGCTTCTGTATCAGTTATTTCTTCGGTGTCTCTCTCAGAAAATGAAATCCGGTCGCTGAATGATATTTCAGCTGTAGCTCCTAACTTTTTTATGCCTGACTACGGATCAAAGCTTACCTCTCCGGTTTACATCAGGGGTATAGGTTCAAGAATTAATTCGCCTTCAGTTGGACTTTATGTAGACTATGTTCCCTACTTCGAAAAAGCAGCCTTCGATTTCGATTTCTTCGACATCAAACGTATTGAGGTCCTCCGGGGACCACAGGGTACTCTCTTCGGCAGAAATACCATGGGAGGTATAGTAAATATTGTTACAACTTCACCTATGGATTATTCAGGTACAAGTTTAAATCTTTCGGCAGGTAATTACGGTACCTATTCTGCTAATGGCGGACATTATGGAAAAATAGGAGAAAAGCTGGCCTATTCAGTTTCAATGAACTACCTCCATAATGATGGTTTTTATACCAATCTTTATACCGGATCACCTGTTGATAAGCTTAATTCATACGGATTAAGATCAAGAATTATTTATGAAGTCTCCAAAAAGCTTACAATTGAGAATATTGCCGGATATGAGATGAGCAAGCAGGGAGGGTATCCTTATGCCATCTATAATGATTCACTTGGTGCTGCAGAAGAGATAAACTATAATCAGTACAGCTCATATGACAGAAATCTGTTTTCCGATGCCCTTCTGGTAAAATGGGCCGGTAACAAATTCGATCTGGTGGCAACTACTTCATATCAATATTTAAGTGATTTACAGGGGATAGACCAGGATTTTACCCCTGATTCACTTTATTATATTATCCAGGAGCAAAAGCAGAATATGTTATCGCAGGAGATAGTAATCAGGTCAAAAGAGAACAGAAAATACAAATGGCTGTTCGGTGCATACGGATTTCACCAGCAATTCAATAATTTAGTTGATGTGGATGTTTATAAATCAAGGCTTAGCTATGTTAAAACATATGATCATACTATTGAAGGGTATGCTTTTTTTCATCAGTCAACTCTTTCAGATTTTCTTATAGAGAACCTTTCATTAACAGCTGGTCTGAGGATGGACTCTGAAAAAGATTTTCTTAATTATACCTACGACCGTACTTTAAGAGGGGTTGATGCAAACCTGGCCGATACGCTTTATCCGGCACTGGAATCACTTGAGTTTCTTCCACGCTTTGCCCTGAATTACAAGCTAAAGAACAGCAATCTATACGGAGTAATAGCAAGAGGATATAAAACAGGTGGATTTAACTCCACTTTTGAGCGGCCGGAGGATCTGACTTTTGAACCTGAATTCAGCTGGAACTATGAGGTAGGAGTAAAGACACCGATTTTTAAGAGCCTGCTCTATACTGATCTTGCATTCTACTATATTGACTGGAAAGACCAGCAGATTTACCAGACTGTGCCGAGTGGCAGGGGATCAATGCTTAAAAATGCAGGACATTCCGTGAGCAAGGGAGGTGAGCTCTCAGTAAAGAGTGCACCGCTTAAAGGGTATGAATTTTCTGTGTCGTACGGATATACTCATGCCACATTTATTTCATACATAGTCAATTCAACAACAGATTATAACGGGAATTATCTGCCCTATGTGCCTCGACACACTATGTCGATACAGGCTTCAAAATCATTTAAGATAAAAGGTTCCGATATTATTGATCATATAAGGATCAATACATTATACAGGGGAAATGGAGAGATTTACTGGGATGAGGAGAATGATGTAAAGCAACCATTTTACGGATTACTCGACGCCAAAGTATCATTTATGAGAAAATCACTTCAGTTTGATATCTGGGCGAAGAATATCTTTAACAGGGAATATTCATCCTTCTATTTTGAAGCACTTGGCAATAAATATGTTCAGACAGGCAAGCCTGCCCAGATCGGTGTAAATCTGGCCTTAAAATTTTAACAGATGAAGGAAAAAACCTGGGTTAAATTCCCTGTCCTCTTCAGCTTATATATTGCACAGTCAATACCTATGAGCTTTTTCTCAACAGTTATTCCTGTTATTATGAGGCAGGAAAAGTATTCCCTTGAATCAATAGGGCTCCTTCAGCTTGTCAAACTTCCATGGATATTCAAGTTTTTGTGGGCACCTCTCGTTGATAACCAGGCAAGATCAACAAAGCAGATACGTTCAATGATCATATTGTCTGAGATATTCTATGCAATTGTTATTCTGAGTATCGGGTTATTTGATCTTCAAACCGATTTCAGGCTTATTGTGATTCTTATGATCGTGGCATTTATTGCTTCAGCAACCCAGGATATTGCTGTTGATATTTTTGCAATTCTTCAGTTGAAGCCATCTGAACGTAGTCTTGGAAACAGCATGCAGTCTGCCGGAAGCTTTGTCGGGTCACTTTTCGGAACCGGTGTTCTTCTCATTGCATACCACTACTTCGGATGGACAAATCTTCTTGTTCTGTTAGCAGTATTTGTCATTTTTGCAATTATACCGCTACTAATCTACCGCAAACCTGTGATAAATGAAGGAGAGCCAAAAGTAAGAGTCAGCCTGGCCGATATTTACCGTTTCTTTGCTGAAAAAGGAAAGCACAAAAGAGTCCTTATCCTGGTTTTTTATTATTCTGCCATAATAGGCATACTTACAATGCTTAAACCATTTCTTGTCGATCATGGATACAATGTAAAAGAGATCGGATTAATGTCAGGTATCTTCGGGACCTCGATCGGGGCTCTTTCAGCTCTTGCCGGGGGATTCCTAGTGAAAAGACTTGGTAGAAAGCTCTCAATGTATCTATTCCTTGTTATAAGCATTATAGCAGCTTCATGGTTCTGGTTGATGAGCTTTTCAACACCGTCATTGCCCTCAATATATGCCGGGATTGCTCTGTTATGGGGTTCCTATGGATTGTCAACGGTTGCAATTTATACAACCTCAATGGATATAGTCCGAAAGGGTCGAGAGGGTACCGATTTCACAATACAGATTGTAATAACACATCTGAGCAGCCTTGTTATAGCAGTTTTAAGCGGCAAACTTGGTGACCATCTTGGATACAGGGGATTATTCGGAATAGAGATATTGTTAGGCATACTGACTTTTGCCATACTTATTTATGCATTTCCCAAAGTACAATTAAATGAAGATATCTGAAAAACTTCTGAAAAAATATAATATTCCGGTACCTCGTTATACAAGCTACCCGCCGGCAAATCATTTCACCGAATCTTTTGCTGCAGAGAACTATGCACAAATGCTTGAAAATTCCAATTTCAGGGAACCACAAAACATAGCTTTATATATTCATATTCCATTCTGTGAGAAAATATGCTTCTATTGCGGCTGTAATGCATGTTCAATAGGAAATGGCAACCTTGTTGTACCTTATATGGAAGCTGTCAGAAAAGAAATAGAGCTGGTAACAAAATTTATCGATAAAAAAAGGCTTGTTTCACAGATACATTACGGAGGCGGGACACCAAATTCGATTGATGTTTCATTTATCAGAAAGCTTAATGAATACATTTTCTCGAGCTTCTCTTTAATTGATGAGCCTGAAATAGCCATTGAATGCAATCCGGCTTATCTTGATTTTAAATATATTGATAACCTGATGCAGGCAGGTTTTAACCGTATCAGTTTTGGGATTCAGGATTTCGATAAGAATATCCTTGAAAAGGTTAACCGTGCTCCTTCAGCCATTCCTCCTGATGAACTCTTCAGATATATTAAATCAGCTGACAGAAAAACGGGAGTAAATTTTGATTTTATCTATGGTTTGCCGGGACAGAGTGTCACATCATTTTCCAGGACAATAAAGATGGCAGCAGATATCAGACCTGACAGGCTGGTTACCTTTTCGTATGCTCATGTTCCATGGATAAAAAAACACCAGATGATTCTGGAAAAGAGAGGCCTTCCGACAGCAGAGGACAAAACAATGATGTTTCTGTCGGCTTATGATCTGTTGAAAGAATCAGGTTATCAGCCTGTCGGGCTTGATCATTTCGTGCTTCCTTCAGATGATCTTTATAAATCGTTAAATGAAGGAACCCTGCACCGTAATTTTCAGGGTTATTGTACAAGACGTACAACCGGTCAGGTTTATGCATTCGGAGTTACAGCCATAAGCCAGCTCGATGAGGGATATTCACAGAATCATAAGGAGATAAAAGATTACATTTCAGATATATCCACTGGAAAACTTGCTGTTGAAAGAGGTTACCTGCTTTCACAAAATCAGATCATTGTACGAAAAGTAATTACTGACCTCATGTGCAATAAGAAGGTAGCCTTTTCGGAGATTGCAAAGACTCTGGGAATTAATTCTTCTGTGGTTGAAAGTGCTGTAAGGCTGGACAGGGGTTCACTCGATGATCTTATGGCTGACGGATTGATTTCATATCATTCCGATACAATTGAGGTTACTGAAACCGGATCCTTCTTTATCAGGAACATTGCAGCCTCACTCGACAGGGAATATATTGAAAAAGCACAGACATATTCAAAACCCGTATAAGAGGATGGAAAACAGAAATGCAGATGTGATTATAATAGGAGCCGGGCTGACAGGGCTTTCGATGGCTTATTTTATTAAAAGAGGAGGATTGATTCCTATGGTCATTGAAAAATCCGGCAGGCCCGGAGGAGTTATAGAAACTCTTAATGAAGATGGTTTCATTTATGAAGCCGGACCTAATACAGGAGTATTGTCCACTGTTGAGCTCGCTTCACTTTTTGATGAACTGAGTGAAAAATGTACTCTTGACACTGCCAGTAAGGATTCAAAGAAAAGATATATAATGAAAGGGGGGAGATGGACAGCAATTCCATCAGGTTTGTTTTCTGCTGTAATCACCCCTCTTTTTTCTTTAAAAGACAAATTCAGAATACTTGGAGAACCATTCAGGAAACCAGGTTCCGATCCTGATGAAACTGTTGCTGATATGGTAGTAAGAAGATTAGGCAGGAGTTATCTCGATTATGCTGTGGATCCATTTATCTCGGGTGTTTATGCAGGTGATCCTTCTATTCTTGTCACAAGATATGCCTTGCCCAAACTCTACGCACTTGAACATAATTACGGAAGCTTTATAAGGGGAACGATTGCGAAAAGCAGAGAGAAGAAAAGTGAAGCTGAAAAGAAAGTAACCCGTGAGGTATTCTCTGCTGCAGGAGGTCTTGGTAATCTGATAAAGGCACTGACAGAGTCAACAGGATATGAAAATATTCATTGTGGTGCAACAGGTATCGTTGCAAAACAGAACGGGAGTACCTATAAAGTGATTTTTAACAGTAGTGATGGTAATTCAGTTTCCGCAGAAGCAAAGATTCTTATTTCCACAGCAGGTAGTTACAACCTTCCAGCACTTTTTCCTTTCCTGTCCGATGAATATCTTTTACCTCTGACTAACCTTAAATATGCCAGGGTAGTCCAGGTGGCAGCCGGTTATAAAAAGTGGAATGGAGCGAAACTTGATGCTTTTGGAGGACTTGTTCCATCAAAGGAGAACAGGAATATCCTTGGTATTTTATTTCCATCAGCAATCTTCGCTGGTCGTGCTCCTGAAGGAGGTGCTTTGCTCTCGGTTTTCCTTGGCGGTATAAGAAAGCCTGATATTCTGACCAGAAGTGACGACGAAATTATTAATATTGTTCTGGATGAAATAGCCAGAACTCTTGACAGTAAAGATAAACCGGATCTTCTTAAGGTTTTCAGATACGAACATGCAATACCACAGTATGAGAAGTCATCCGGTGAAAGGCTGGAGGCAATTAAAAGAATTGAGGAACTACATCCCGGACTGATTCTTGCAGGCAACATGAGGGATGGTATTGGTATGGCCGACAGGGTAAAGCAGGCAAAACAGGTTGCGGAACTTGTACTTAAAAACAAACTATGACCAGAAAAGTATTGATACTGGTAAATACCGGCACACCTGACAGCCCGGATATCAGGAATGTAAGAAGGTATTTATCCCAATTCCTTAATGACAAAAGAGTAATTGATCTGCCATGGATCCTTCGCAAAATTCTGGTTAATTTAATTATAGTTCCATTCAGAACACCACGATCAGCAAAAAAGTACCGGAAACTCTGGACTGACACAGGCTCACCTTTGCTGGATAATATGAATAAGCTGGTCAATAAATTGAGCGACCGGCTAAAAGATGAATATGTCGTTATTGGTGCTATGCGTTATGGAAATCCATCCTTGCAAACAGTTTTCGATATGATCCGTTTATCTTCACCTGACTGGGTGGTTGTATTTCCAATGTATCCTCATTATTCTTCTTCTACAACAGGTTCAGTGAATGAATTAGTTATGAGGAAGTTGATATTGTTTGAGACAATGCCTGAGCTTAAACTGACCGGACAATTTTATAACCACACCTCATACCTTGAGTCAGTAGTCAATTTAATAAGAAAATTTGACCTTGATAGCTACGATCATATTCTTTTCTCTTATCATGGCCTGCCTGTACGCCAGATTCAGAAAGTCCATCCTGAGATCATAACTGATGACTGTACCTGCGAAAAAAGTTTCCCTCCGCATGGTAATTTATGCTATAAGGCAACATGTTTTGAAACAACACGAATGCTGGCTGAAAAGCTGAATTTAAACCAGGAAAAATATTCAACATCATTTCAGTCAAGGTTTTCACGTAACTGGCTTGGACCTTTTACCGACAGTGTATTAAAAAATCTTGCTTCGTCGGGGAAAAAACGTGTTCTTGTTGTTGCACCATCATTTACGGCAGACTGTCTGGAGACAATTCTGGAAGTTGCTGAAGAATATGCAGGACTATTTAAGTCGGCAGGAGGCTCGCAACTTGATCTGGTACCAGCCCTGAATGATGAAGATGACTGGGTTGAAGCAATAATTAAGATTGCAGGTCTATAGCTGGTTACCAGTTTGAGTCATACCATGATCTTACATCTGTGACAATCATGCCTGCTTCATGTGCAGCTTCAATACCAAGGTCGCCATCCTCGAACACTTCAATATATTTTGGATCAACTTTCATCAGTTCAGCGCATCTGAGGAAGGTTTCAGGATGGGGCTTAAAGTTTTTCACATCGTTTGCAGTAACAATAATGTCGAAATATTGCCGCAGTGATGTTACTTCAAGTGTCCGCTCCACTGCATATCTGTGTCCTCCTGTACCCACAGCCATAGGGAGTATACCGTAATATTTTTTTGCAATATCCGCTACCGCTTCAATTGGTTTTACTTGATGCTGGATTTCATAAAACTCTTTAAGTTTTTCTTCGATTATCTGGTCCGCAGTCACACTACCATTCAGATTATTCTCTTTAATTATTTCGTCAGCAATAATCCAGCCCGGGCTGCCGGTATGCTTACGGAGAAAAGCAGTGTCGATTGTTGCGCCAAATTTCTGACAGGCTTTCTTCCATCCCTGGAAATGGTAAGGCATTGTATCAGCAAGTGTTCCGTCAAGATCAAAAATCAGACCCCTTGCTTCAGGTTTAATATCGTGTAACATCTTTTTTTTTGTGAGTGCAAAGATAATAAGATTTCGTATTTTGAAGAGTCTTTTAAATCAACTGCCTTATGATTCATTTGAATCAGGACTGAAACTGATGATTTTTCTGGCAGGGGATATCACTGTACTGATACATATATTGTTATAAATCAGGACTTGTTATATTATTATTATATTTGAATTTATCGAAAAGATTAAATTTGAACATTATTATCCGTCAGAGTATGAAAAAGGCAGGAAGAACAGATGTTGATTCTCTGAAGTTGCATGCAGCCGTTGAATCATCTGGTGAAGCAATTTTCATTACAGATGTGGAAGGGATTATTACATACATAAATCCTTCATTTACAAAATTATATGGTTTTGAAGCCAGTGAGGTTGTTGGCAAGGTGACACCACGTATCCTAAAAAGCGAGCTTCTGGGAGAGGAATACTACAAGAACTTCTGGACCACTCTTCTGAAAAAAGAGGTGGTGAGAATTGAATTTATTAATAAAACGAAGGATGGCAGGTTAATTACTGTTGAAGGTTCTGCTAATCCGATACTTGACAGCCGAAATGAGATAATAGGATTTATTGGTGTTCAGCATGACATAACCTCAAAAAAAATTGTTGAAGAGGCTTTGAGCAAGAGTGAGGAGAAGTTCAGAAAAGTTGTTATGACCAGTCCTGATTCAGTGAATATAAACCGGTATTCTGACGGGATGTTTATATCAGTTAATGAGGGATTCTCACGAATATTAGGATATACTGAAGATGAGGTCATGGGAAAAACATCTGTCGAGTTGAAGATATGGGCAGATATTGAAAATCGTAAATCCCTTTCAGAGCAGCTCCTTGAAAAGGGGAAAGTAGATAATTTTGAAGCACTTTTCAGGCATAAGAATGGATCGCTTGTCATCGGATTGATGTCAGCCGTTATGATTGATATTGATGGCATTTCTCATATTATAAGTATAACCAAAGATATTACTTCCAGGAAACGTATCGAGAATGAACTTGCATATGAACGTTCTTTGATCGATGCTCTTATGAATAATCTTGATGATTATATATATATCAAAGACAAAGAGAGCAGGTTCCTCAGGATTAATAAATCACAGGCAAAGCTTCTTGGATTGGATGACCCTGCTCAGGTAGTGGGAAAAACTGATAAGGATTTCTATACTTCTGATCACTCAGGTGCAGGACATGAAGATGAACTGCAAGTTATCAATACCGGACAATCAGTGAGCAGAGAAGAAAAGCTTACAAGAAAAAGACTTCCTGACAGATGGGTTTTAACTACTAAGATACCTCTGTATGGCCCTGATGGAAAGATATCAGGTTCTTTTGGAATATCCAAAGATATTACAGAACGAAAGAACCTTGAAGAAGCGCTTCGTTTGCAGAGGATAAGGCTTGAGGCAATAATAGAAAACAGCCCTGATCAGATCTTTTACAAAGACAGAAACAGCAGGTTTATATTATGCAATAAACCGGTTGCTTTGCTTGCAGGATGCGACTCAGTTGACGACCTGATAGGCAAGAGTGATTTTGATTTTCATCCTCAACATCTTGCTCAGCAATATTTTGAAGAAGAGCAGAGGCTGATGGATAACAATGAACCTGTACTTAACCATGAAGAGCCTATCGTTGATAAAAGAACCGGACAACAGCGCTGGAATTTGTCTTCAAAGGTACCGGTAAAAGATACTACTGGACAGGTTATCGGGCTCTTTGGATTTAACCGCGATATAACCGACAGGAAAAGAACTGAACTTGAAAACCAGGTAATTCACGAGATTATAAGAGGCATTACAATAACATCAAATTTGGATGAGTTATTGGATCTGATTCATCATTCACTGAAGAAGGTTGTGTATGCTGAGAATTGTTTTGTTGCGCTCCATGACGATAAAACAGGATTATTCAGTTTCCCCATGTTTGTTGATAAAATAGACACTAAACCAATCCCGACAGATCTGGAGAAGAGCTGTACACAGTATGTATTCAGAACAGGCCGCCCCTTACTTTTAAATCAGGAGATCTTTGACCGACTGGTAGAAATGGATGAGGTAAAGCTGGTTGGTACCAATTCTCCTTCATGGATCGGAGTTCCTCTTCAATTATCATCAAGAACAATTGGGGTGCTAGTATTGCAACATTATGAGAAGAATAATGTTTACTCCGAGAATGATGTCCAGTTTCTTAGTTCAGTGGGTAGTCAGATTGCTATTGCCATTGAACGTAAAATTGTTGAAGAGGAGATAAGGTTGAAAAATGAGATGCTGGTGGCAATCAATGCAGAAAAAGATAAGTTTTTCTCAATTATTGCGCATGATCTCAGAGGGCCGCTGAGCGCTTTTGTGTCCGCAACAGAGATACTCACAGAAGAAATTCAGAATATGACTATTGACGAGATAAGGGATTTGACAATAGCAATGAAAACCGATGCCTCAAATGTCTATAAACTTCTGGAGAACCTCCTTGAATGGTCGCGGTTACAGCATGGTCTTATGGAGTTCAAGCCCGTCGACTTTGATCTGGTTACATTAATAAGAGGGACTATCGCAAATGTAGCATCTGTTGCTAAAGCCAAAGGTATTGAAATTGACCTGGTTATACATGAGAAAATAGCTGTTTCAGCTGATGAACATATGATAGAAACAGTGCTAAGAAATCTTCTTACAAATGCAATTAAGTTCACACCAGCCTCAGGTAAAATTTCAGTTATGGCACTGTTATCTCCCGATAATATTGAAGTTAAAGTAGTTGATTCGGGAATCGGAATTCCTGAAGTATTATTAAATAAACTTTTCCTGCTCCATGAGAAAGTGTCTCGCAAAGGAACACAGGGTGAACCAAGTTCAGGACTGGGATTGCTACTCTGCAAAGAGTTTATAGAGAAGCATGGAGGTAAGATCAGTGTTGAAAGTCAGGAAGGAAAAGGGAGTACTTTCAGTTTCACAATCCCGGTTAAACCTAAGAAGACAGAGTCTTAATCATTATTGTAACAGACTTTCAGATACTGTACTACCTGTTTATAAACATTTTCAGCTGTAAATCCGAATTTCTCATCAAGTACTTTGTAAGGAGCTGAGTATCCGAAACTGTTCATTCCCCATACTTTTCCCAAAGGTCCGACAAGTCCCATAAGAGTAACCGGGAGTCCTGCTGTCAGTCCGAAAACAGGAATATTTTCAGGTATAACTGATTTTCTGTATTCCTCACTCTGGATTCTGAACAGTCCTTCTGAGGGAGCTGATACAATTCTGATTTTAAGATTGTCTTTTCTCAGGAGCACAGCTCCTTCCACAAGTGTCGACACTTCTGATCCGCTGGCTACGAGTATGATATCAGGTTTTCCGCTGCAATCCTGAACTATGTAGGCACCTTTACCTGAATTGATGGCATCGCCATACCTGTTATTCGAATCGGAAGGAAGATCCCTGATATTTTGCCTTGAAAGGATCAGAGCTGTTGGAGTATTCCTGTTTTCCATTGCCATTTTCCAGGCAACAGTTGTTTCAGTGGCATCAGCAGGTCTGAGTACAAGCATGCTATTCTCTCCATGGTGATTCTTAAGATGTTCCATAAGCCTTATCTGGGCTTCCTGTTCAACAGGCTGATGGGTAGGTCCGTCTTCACCGACCCTGAAAGCATCATGAGTCCAAATATACTTAACCGGAAGTCTCATCAGGCATGCGAGCCTCACTGCGGGTTTCATGTAGTCGGAAAAAACAAAGAATGTTCCGCATGCGGCAATTACTCCTCCATGCAGAGCGATACCATTCATTATTGCAGCCATTGTCAGTTCTGAAACACCGGCATGAAGAAATGCTCCTCTGAAGTCACCTTTGACAAAAGGGCGGGTGTTTTTAAGAAAACCATCTGTCTTGTCAGAATTTGCAAGGTCAGCAGAGGCAACAATCATGTTTTCAATAGTTGATGCATACAGGCTGAGTATTGCAGATGAGGCTGCCCTTGTAGCAGAACCTTCTTTTTGTTGTATTGCGCTATAGTCAATATCAGGTAAGCTGCCATCGTAGAAATCCTGAATTTTTTTATTGAGTTCTCCATTCTCTGCAGCCCATTGATTTTTTTTCTCATTCCACTCTGATGCATGCCTCTTTTTTGTTTTTAAGATATCGTTGTAAAGCTCCCTGACATCGCTGAAAACAATAAAAGGATCTTCAATGCTACCTCCCAGGTTTTCAAGAGATTTTTCGAATGACCCCCCCGCTTCACTAACAGGCATCCCGTGTGTAGATGTTTTTCTCTCAAAGCTATTGCTGTCATTGTCTAACAGGCCTTTCCCCATTACAGTCTTTCCGATGATCAGTGTTGGTCTCTCTTTTTCGGAGATGGCATCTTTCAGTGCTTTTCTGATCTGATCGTGATCATTGCCATCTATTGTTACAACCTTCCATCCCCATGAAGAATATTTCATGGCTGTATCCTCTTTTGTCACAGCTTTTGTTTCTGTAGATAGTTGTATGTCGTTTGAGTCATAAAACATTATGAGGTTGCTTAATCCCAGAAATCCTGCCAATCGTCCAGCTCCCTGTGAAATCTCTTCCTGAACACCACCATCTGAAATAAATGCATATGTCTTATGGGAAAAGAGTTCACCAAACCTGGCAGCCAGGAACCGTTCGGCAATAGCACTTCCTACTGCCATTGTATGTCCCTGTCCTAAAGGTCCTGAAGTATTTTCCACCCCTCTCATTATATCAAGTTCAGGATGTCCTGGTGTAGGACTTTCCCATTGGCGAAACCTTTTTAGTTCATCTGTGGTAAAGTGACCTGTAAGCGTCAGAATTGAGTAGAGCATTGGCGACATATGTCCCGGATCAAGAAAAAATCTGTCACGATTTATCCATCCAGGATCTGAAGGATCAAAATTCAGAAATTCTGAAAACAGAATATGAATGAAGTCTGCACCGCCCATTGCACCACCCGGATGCCCTGATTTTGCTTTTTCAACCATTGCCATCGAAAGTATCCGGATATTATCAGCTGCCCTCAGGTTTATGTCAGTTTTCATCTTATGTATTTAATAGGTTCATATAATGTCAGCAAAAATATGATTATTACATGATAAAAAAATACTATTCAGGATTTCATTGTTACAACTTTTTGTACATTTGATTCTCGAAAGTCGATATTACTTATATGGATTCTAAACTAAAGGCACTCATTGTTGATGACGAGGAGGGTGCAAGAAAGCTTCTCAAAAAGCTTCTTGATGAAACCCATATGTTTGGTGATCTTAAGCTTGCTGAATCAGTATCCTCGGCAATCCTGAAAATGAAGGACTATTCGCCTGATATGGTTTTCCTGGATATAAGAATGCCGGATAAGGATGGATTCGATTTTGTTAAGGAGATGGGTTACAGGAACGGGAGTCCGGGGATAGTCTTTGTTACAGCATATGAACAACATGCTCTTATGGCGATCAAACACCATGCATTCGATTATCTACTGAAACCTGTGAACAGAAAAGAACTGAAACAATGCATCAATAGATATATCTCTTTGAGGAATGAGAACTTAGCCTCCACTGCGCAGGCAGCTCATAAAATAGTCCCGGATAAAATTGTAAGGGTTAAAGTGTCGACAAGGACCGGAACTCTTTTTATCAATCCTTCAAAAATCCTTTATTGTAAAGCCGACGGTAATTATACTGTTATCTATTCCGGAGGCAAAGAGCTTTTATGTTCCCTGAATATCGGGAAGATGAGGGAGATGCTTCCTGCAAACACTTTTCTCAGGATTGGCAGGTCGCTGATAATTAATTTAGAGTTTATAACTCACCTTGACAGAAAACAAAGCGTTGTAACACTGGTTAATCAGGATGAAACTGTAACAGTTAAGGTTCCCCGTAATCATCTTAAGGAGCTTGATACAATCTGATAAATGTCTCTAAATTTCTTTTCCGGAAGGACTCTTTATTCTCCATGGATTCTGGCGTCAGTACCCTTGATCATTTCAATGTTTATTATCTCTCCTTTGAATTCAGAGTATAACCTGGTAATCGAAAACGGGCCGACATTTACCTATCAGTATACGTTTTCAGATCTCAACTCAGACGGCATTTCCGAGACTATATTTTCTTCCAAAGGTGTTCCTTATTATAATGTTGTAGCACTTACACATAATAATCTTTATATTGACCAGTGGAATCTTTCTGACAGCCTGAGTCCTTCAATTTCCGGTTTGTTTTTTGGTGATTACGACATGGACAAACTACAGGAGGTATATCTCTTTTCCCATAAACAGGATTCGCTGTTTCTGAATGTAAAAGAATTTATGGATCCCGGGGGCTTACTGCTGGAAAGAGTTTTCATTACAAATATAGGTTACAGTAATGGAGAAGTAGCTGCGACATTATATCCTGTTGCATTATTTGATCAGAACGGTGATGGTCATTCTGAATTCTACTTCAGTGTAACATCATATTTCCAGCTTGGACCAAGAAAAATCTATTTTTATGATCTTGAAAACAGGGAACTCCATTCGTCTAATTTTTCAGGATCAATTATTCTGGAGCCTGAAATGACTGATGCTGATGGGGATAACCGACCCGAAATTTATGGTTACAGTTCCGGCTCAGGGAATTATCCCACAACAACACCTTATTCTGACAGCAGTGCATGGTTTATGGTTTTTGATGAAAGGCTGAAATATAAGTTTGAGCCTGTTGAATTTCCTGGATTTACCTCAGGAGTAATTGCCATGCCTTACACAAAAGGGCGGTTTAAGGGGTATATTGTTCTGAGTAATAATACCAGCATTGATACACTGAAAGCAAAAAACGGGGTATGGATATTTTCCGGTCAGGGCAAAGTAATTAATCATCGTCCTCTGAAGGAGATTACAGGCATTTCAAATTCTTCTCTGATTGTTACAAAAGACGGCACTGATGATAGGATATTTGTAATAGGCAAGGATATATACGAACTAAATGACAGCCTTGAACTCATTAGAACTATTGAACTGCCATTTAATTCTCGCTTAATCCATCATATTGCTGATATTGATGGGGATAATAAGGATGAGATTATAATATATTCTTTTGAGTCAGGAAAGCTCCTCGTATATAATTCACATTTTACGAAACTGATTGAGAAGGACTTCAATTCAACCAGCCTGAATTGGGAAACCTGTAAACATTATTCAAATGAAAAAAAATACTCTCTGTTTCTGAAGGCAGGTGAAAGCAACTATTTTCTTAATTTTAAGTATAACCGGTATTATTATGCAGGATTTCTTATATATCCGGGTATCTATTTTTCATTTGTGCTGTTTATTCTTCTTATACGAAAAATTACCACTGCACAGGTTGAACAAAGAGAAAAGCTTAATCAGCGTCTTCTGACACTTCAGCTTCAGGGTATCAAATCGCATCTTGATCCTCATTTTACTTTTAATACCCTGAATTCAATTGCTTCCCTTATCTACTTAGAGGATAGGCATACTGCCTATGATTACCTAAATAAGTTCACGATCCTGATGCGCAGAATGCTTAATGACGCAGACAGAATTTACCGGAGCATCGGCGATGAGATTGATTTTGTTACAACATACCTTGATCTTGAAAAGATGCGATTTGGTGATAA
>CAYLYN010000030.1:0-15914 GCA_964387565.1 uncultured Rikenellaceae bacterium
AATATTCAATCCCTTTTTAAGAAACTCAAACATATATTAGTATAAATTAATAGTATTATGTACTATTTACAATGGATTAATCTGCCATATAAAATCAGGTCTTATAAATCCTGAAACCTTTCCCATCCATGCAATTGTTCTTATTGGTTCAACTCCTTCAATTAATAAAGCATCTTGTTGAAAAAAGATGGTTTTTTCTCCATTCTTTACTACCATGATATCGAGTATATACTTATTATCATTTAAAAAATTTGCTGGTACTTTACAAATACATTCAAAATCACCAATTGGGATACGTTGCATTTTAGATCTTGATGGAAATACAATTGTCCCCTCGATAGTTTTGAAATATATATTTATGTTTAGCTTTTCTTTAATTGATTTATTCCTTAATCTGAGTCTTATTAAAAGTTCTTTATCAATATGAAAAAGTCCATTTTTGTTCTCAAGTATTTCAACAGCAAATAGTTTTATATATTTATTTTCTGCCTGCTCGTCAAATACAGTTTGAGATTTGCTAGCGGTTTGAGAAAGGTAATGGTTGACAACATTTTCAATAGGAGCATGTATAGAAATCTGTCCATTTTTTAACAAAATTCCTTTTAAACAAAGAGATTTTACCGCAGTCATATTATGACTAACAAAAAGTATTGTCCTTCCTCCCTGACTGCTTACATCCTGCATTTTGCCAAGTGCTTTTTTCTGAAACTCAGCATCCCCTACAGCCAGAACTTCATCAACTATAAGTATCTCCGGATCGAGATGAGCTGCCACCGCAAAGGCAAGACGAACATACATTCCCGAGGAGTATCTTTTTACCGGGGTGTCGATGTACTTTGCAACACCTGCAAATTCAACTATCTCGTCAAGCCTTGATCGTATTTCGGTTTTTGTCATCCCCAGGATAGCCCCGTTCAGAAAAATATTTTCCTTCCCGGTAAGTTCGGGGTGAAAACCTGTTCCTACTTCAAGTAAACTTGCTATACGACCTTTTGCCTTAATTAGACCGGTGGTGGGAGAGGTTACCCTCGATAGTAATTTGAGCAAGGTTGATTTGCCTGCCCCGTTTTTCCCGATTATCCCCAGTACTTCACCCTGTTGCACGTCAAAGTTAATATCCTTCAGTGCCCAGATGTATTCAGCTGAGGTTGAGGTTGAGGTTGAGGCTGAGGTTGAGGCTGAGAGGATGTTTTCCTGGCCGATCAATAATGTAGGATCGGGCAGTCCACGCAAATTGTACCACCAACGCTGAATGTCTCCTTTCAGGGTGTTGGTACCTATGAGGCCGAGACGGTATTGTTTGGAGACGTTCTCTAGTTTGATTACTGCGGACATTTTGAGGTTGAGGCTGAGGTTGAGGTTGAGGCTGAGGTTGAGGCTGAGGCTGAGGTTGAGGTTGAGGCTGAGGTTGAGGTTAAGGCTGAGGTTGAGGTTAAGGTTGAGGTTGAGGTTGAGAGAATCTTAACCTTAGCTTAAGAATTAATCCAGTGATTTTATAAGTTTGTTCAGTTCAAAAATAAGTTCATTATATTCATCGAAGAGCTTATTTGTGATTTCAGGCTCAAAATACCCAACTTTGTTGGCATAAAGAAGATGATTCTGTGTTTCAAATAATGAGCCACGTGCCATAAAAAATTCGATTTATCTTTCTTAGTGTTTCTGTCAAAGCCTTCTGCTATACATGCAGCTACTCCAATCGATGATTTTCTTATTTGTGATGCTAGCCCATAATCTTCTGATCTTGGCAGGTTTAATGTCAGAGTAAATACATCAGCAGCAAGCTTAAGCACCTTTTGCCAGACTGGCATTTCAGTAAAACTCTTGTATATCATTTCCTATTCACCTTCTTCTTAACCTTAACCTCAACCTTAACCTCAAACCGTGTCCATAAAATTCTGCTCGGTACGATTAAACATAACCACTCCAATAAACAATAGCACTAATGTAAATATGATGCTATAAAGAAGACGTCCGGGATTAAACTCCCCGGCTCCGATTAAGCCATATTTAAATGCTTCAACCAGTGGAGCCACCGGGTTTATAAGAACAAATATTTTATACTTTTCAGGGACAGACGAAGAGGGATAGATTACGGGGGTAATATACATCCATAACTGAACACCAAAAGTCATTAAATTGGATAAGTCGCGGTACTTTGTGGTAAGAGCCGAAAATATGATTCCGAAGCTCATTCCCATCAAAGCCAGGTTAATAACCAATAAAGGAATATACAATGCATAGATATTCAATTGAATATGGTAATCCGAAAAGGCAAAATATGCCATTATTGAGGCAAGTAAAAGCAGTTGTATTCCAAACTGGACCATGGAAGAAATAATTACAGATACAGGGGAAACGAGTCTTGGAAAATATACCTTCCCAAATATTCCTGCATTACTTATAAAAGTGGAAGATGTACCATTTAAACAGGCAGCAAAATAGCTCCAGGGGACAATCCCGGAAATATAAAAAAGCTGAGGAGGTATTCCTTCAGTCGGAATTCTGGCAATCCCTGCAAATACCAGTGTGTACATTAAGGTACTTATAAGAGGATTCAGGATAAACCAGAATGGCCCGAGAATTGTTTGTTTGTACCTTGATACAAAATCTCGCCTGACAAATAAGGCGATCAGGTCCCTGTAGCGCCAGATCTCTTTCAGGTTGATATCCAGGAGATGGCGTTTCGGACGGACGATGAGGTCCCAGTTTTCGGTGGTTGAGGTTGAGGACAAGGTTGAGGTTGAGGTTGAGGTTAAGGTTGAGGTTGAGGTTGAGGTTGAGGTTGAGGTTAAGGCCGAGGTTGAGTGTTCTTAACCTTTACCTTAGCCTTAACCTTAGCTAGCTTTCATCAGAATAATACCCATGCGATTTATCTGATTGTCCATACCGTTTATAATACCCTTTCCCGTAATAATTGTAGCCGTAAGAATAACGGTAACCGAGAGAATACTTGTATCTCATACCATAACCATAATAACCTGAAAGATTAATATCATTTACTATGATTGCCATGTTTTTAAGTTTTCCTTTTGTGTAAAGTTCTTCAATAATGTCGAGGGTATTTCTGGATGTATATCGTTGTCTTACAATATAGAGGTTAACGTCTACATAAGGTGCAAGCAGAAGAGCATCTGTGACTATTGCAATTGGCGGAGTATCAATTATAATGAAGTCATATTCAGATCTGGCTCTTTCTATAAATTCTTTCATCAGCCCTGTTTCAATAAGCTCTGCCGGATTAGGCGGGATCGGCCCGGAGGGTGCATAATAGAGGTTCTTAATCTGGGTTTGCTTAATCACATCCTCATAGTTGCAATTTCCGCTCAGATAACTGCTCAAACCCGGACTGTTTTCATATTCAAAAACCCTGTTAAGCCCGGGCTTTCTTAAATCGAGACCCATAATAACAACCTTCTTTCCTAGCAGGGCAATGATAGATGCGAGATTTATCGAAATGAAAGTTTTTCCTTCAGATGAAATAGTTGAAGAAATTGCAATTACAGTTTTTTCATTATCCTTAATAAAATACTTCAGACTTGTCCTGATCGATCTGAATGATTCAGCAAGAGATGATCCGGATTTTTCCACCACCGGAATTCCGCTTTTGCTGTCATCATGACTTATGAATCCGATAACCGGAACCCTGGTCTTATTCTCAACATCCTTCTTATCAATTACCTTGTCGTTAAGGAAGTCTATTAATACGATAGCTGCCATTGGTACCATCAGGCCAAGGATTAAAGCCATAATATAATTTTTCCTTATCTTTGGTTTTATCAGCGAAGCCCTGTATTGTGAGGCATTGTCAATTTCACGGTTGTCGGAAACAATGGAGGCTTTGGCAATGCCTGTTTCTGCCCGTTTTTCGAGAAGGTAGGTATAAACAGTATTGTTAATATCAAATTCCCGTTGCACAATGATATACTCCCTTTCTGTAGCAGGAAGATTTTCAAGTTCTTCTTTCATAAGGGCAGTTTTCCGATCAAGGTCCTTAATGGAAAGCTTAAGAACTTCTATACCCTCTCTGACATTTTCCATCAGGGCTCCCCTGGCTTTTTCTGCCTGATTCTCCATAAGTGTAATCGCCGGCTGACTTGTTTCAATGTTAAGAGCCAGTTTTGATTTTTCATTCTGAAAGTTTGAAAGTTCATTAACATAACGAAAAATATTCGGGTCAGTAATACCAATCGCAGATGGTGAAATAATAGCCTCGGTATTGTTGTTGATCTTCAGATATTCGGTAAGGTAATTGTAGTATTTAATCTGCAGCTCATAAGTTGCCCTTTCCTTGTCATATACTTCCAGCCTCTCCTGTATTCTTGTCCCTTCCTGAGTCGGGTCAAAATAGTTGTTATTCTTCCTGAAAGCAGCCATTTTGTCTTCGGTTTTCTTCAGAGAATCTGAGATAATGCTTATCTGCTGATCGATGAATTCCATTGTTTTTGTTGCAGTTTCGGCCTTGTATGACCGGCCATACTCAACATAGATCTCCATAAGCTTATTGAGGTAATCCGCTTCCTGTTCAGGTACATATCCGGATACAGAGAGGTTAATCAGAGATGCATCTTTTTCAATCCGCCCTACACTGAGCTTGCTCCTGTATTCATTGGCGAGAGATTCCGGAGTTGTGAAATAGAAAGTGTAATTATTTGAACTGGTGTAATTCATTAATTTACCCCCCGGAATTCTTGGTTCAATTACAAAATTATAACCCATCTCAGCAAATCTTTCTCCCACTTTCATTGTTTTTTCAAAATTCCGGCTGCTGTTAATTTTCAGAATAAATGTTGTATCTGACAATAATTCAACAGAGATCTTTTCTCCTATTCTTTGCATAGATATAGATTCATAGGTCACCTTAAAAGGACATGTCTTATACATCCTGGTCTCAACAATTTTTCTTCTTCCTATGCCTGTATAGACAACATTAAATTCCTTCAGCTCTTCCATTACCTTTTTGTTCAGCATGAAGGATCTCAGGATTCCCATTTCATTTATCAGATTCTGATTTGTTCTGAAAATGTCTCCTCCCGGCACAATATTTCCAATTGCACTGTTACCTCCTCCATATTGATTATCGTTGATCAAAAGAGATGAGGAAACGGTATATATTTTTTCTGAATATCTGTTTACCCCGTAAGCTATTGACAAAGAAACAAAAAGAGCTGCAGCAAACCAGTACCAGTTACTTATGAATAAAGAGACTGAACGGTTTATGTCGAAAGTGTCTTCAAACGGCAAGTTTGAGTTGCCAGGATTGTTATTTTGTTCCATTATATCAGAAGGTTGAGGTTAAGGTTGAGGTTGAGGTTGAGGTTTGGTAAGTAACTTGTTTTCTTTAGAATAGTAAATGCTGTTTTTATTTTCCGAAATAATTAATTAGTAACAGTGTCATACTGATTGTCCCGGTTATACTGGATATTATAAAAGAAATTGTCGGCAGGTTCATATTGAAAATTTTCTGTTTCAATGGTTCAATTATTACCACATCATTCGGCAGAAGAAAATATGCCTCGGAGTTCATGATATTCTTGTCCTGTAAATTGATTCTGAATGTTTTTGACCCAGTATCTAAAGAACGTACAACCAGCACTCTGTTCCGGTTTCCATAATCATCAACACCACCGGCACGTCCAATCGCCTCAAGAACTGTAAGATAATTGTTATAATTCATATAAGTTCCGGGACTCGTGACTTCACCAATCACTGTATATTTAAAGCTTAAGAGTTTACACTCCACAGTTGAATTTCTAAAGACAGAAGCAGCCTTTTCCTGGATAGCTTCCCTTGTTTCTTCCAGACTTAAGCCGCTTACCTTTATTCGTCCTATTGCCGGCAGCTCGATAAATCCGTTGAAATCAACATCATATCCGAAAAGTCCACCCCCTGACTCACCCTGAGCCAAGCCAACACCGCCACTGGTCCCGGCTGATAAAAATTCCTTAATTGAACCATCAGAAGTCATCGCCTTAATTGTAATGTAAAGAATGTCGCGCGGTTGAATTTTGTAATCAGGGATATTCTTTGTGAATGTCTCTTCACCATCAGGTTCGGGAAGATTATATAGGTACGCGAGTTTTTTCTGGGATGTACAACCTGCAAGGAGCGTCAGAAATATGATTAAGGGGAGGAGTTTGGTTTTCATCATGTTAGTATTAATATAAAAGACAAAAATATAAAGATAAAAGTAAAGATTGTTCAGGAAAAATTTACTCGTCTGTTTAAACCTTATGAATATTGAATTAACTCCGGAGTATATCCTTGAAATTTGTGAAACATATCATAAGGTTTAAGGTTTTGTAAGATTTTGGCCTCCCTGCAAGCTCTCCAATTCTTCCTGTTCAATTATTCGTGAAATTATTTTAATTGCCATATTACTTTCATCTGGTTTAACCTCCAGAATAGCATTCTTCGGGGTATCATAATCCAAATCAATCCCGGCAATATCATCTATTATACCTTCTTCTGCCTGTTTATAGATGCCGTATTTATCATTTTTACGACAATATTCTATTCCGGCATTCATATAGATTAAAATAAATCTCTCCTCACCGATTATCTCTTTTACCTGTTGCCTGATATTCTGATCAGGTGAAATAAATGAGCAGATGCATATAATACCCTGGTCATTTAACAGTTTACAGATATGTGCCACTCTTCTCAGGTGTTCAGCCCTGTCAGCAAGTGAGTAGTCGAGTTCCCGGGAAAGACCTGCTCTTACTGTTTTTCCATCGAAAACAACGACCGTTTTACCAGTTTCAAAAAGTTCCTTTTCCAGTGAGAATGCCAGTTCGTTCTTACCACTGCCATGAAGACCGGTTATCCAGATTGTCCGGGCCTTTTGATTATATCGTTTTTCTCTCTGCTCCTGTGTAATTAAACTGCCAGACTTAATAATCTGCTCCTTATCCCTGTCTGTTATGCGGCTTGTGAGATTTTTACTGCTAAGTTTATCCAGTATAATTCCGGTAGCAACGGTACTGTGAGTAACTGGATCGATAAGGATAAATGAACCGGTCTGGCGGTTTTTTTTGAACGGATCAAACATAAGCGGTCTGGAAGCAGTTAAGACCACCCTTCCTATTTCATTAAGCTCAAAATGATCTGTTTCGCTCTGTTCAAGCGTATTTACATTAACCTTGTACTTAACTTCATCTATCCTTGCCCTTGTGGTATATGAATTATGCTTAATATAAAACTGAGTATGTGAATCCATCGGGCTTTCATCCATCCATACCAGCATTGATTCAAAATGACGCTCAATATGTGGTCTGCTACCCGGATGAATAAGCATATCCCCTCTGGATAAATCTATTTCATCATCAAGGGTAAGCGACACTGACTGAGGGGGAAAGGCATAATAGGCTTCACCCGAGGAAGTCAGAATTTCTTTTACTCTTGATGTTTTCATTGAAGGAAGAGCAAGAATCTCATCTCCAACTCTTATTATTCCGCTGGCAACCTTTCCTGCAAATCCCCGGTAGTTTAACCCGGGCCGTATTACATATTGGACTGGAAACCTCATATCCTCAAAATTTCTGTCGCTGCCTGTATGAACCGATTCTAAAAATTCGAGCAGACTTTTTCCATGGTACCAGGGCATTTTATCGGATACTTCAACAACATTATCTCCCTTAAGGGCTGATACAGGAATAAATGTAAGATCAGGAATATCAAGCTGCGTGGCAAATATTCTGTAATCTTCACATATCTGTTCAAAAACATTTTGTTTATAAGCCACCAGATCCATTTTGTTAACAGCCAGTACAACATGTTTGATTCCCAGGAGTGAGACAAGATAAGTGTGTCTTTTTGTCTGGGTAATGATCCCTTTCCTGGCATCAGCAAGCAGAATGGCAAGGCTGGCAGTAGATCCACCGGTTATCATGTTGCGAGTGTATTGCTCATGACCGGGTGTATCGGCAATGATAAACTTTCTCCTTGAAGTTGAAAAATATCGGTATGCCACATCTATTGTAATGCCCTGTTCCCGTTCAGCTTTCAGCCCGTCAAGAAGCAGTGCATAATCAATACTGTCACCTGCATGTCCTTCTCTTTTAGAGTCACGTTCAAGAGCAGAAAGCTGGTCCTCATAGAGTTTCTTACTGTCGAAGAGTAACCTGCCAATCAGGGTTGACTTCCCATCGTCAACACTTCCGGCAGTCAAGAAACGCAGAAGGTCCTTTTTTTGATCCTGATCAAGAAACTCTTTTATATCTGGTTTTTTGTCTGTCACAGCTTTAGAAATACCCTTCCCGTTTTTTCTGTTCCATACTTCCTTCCTGGTCAAAATCAATCACTCTCGTGGTTCTCTCGCTCTTTGTGATAAGCATAATTTCTTCCACAATCTTTTCAATAGTATCGGCTTCTGATTCCACAGCACCGGTAAGCGGATAACAGCCAAGTGTCCTGAATCGTACCATCCTCATTTCAGCTTTTTCCTGTAGCTCCTTTGGCATACGGTCATCATCTGCAAGTATCAGGTTGCCACCAGTTTCAACAACAGGTCTTTGTTTCGCATAATACAGAGGAACAATAGGAATATTTTCAAGACGAATATATTGCCAGATATCAAGCTCGGTCCAGTTACTCAGGGGAAAAACTCTTATTGATTCACCTTTATGAACACGGGCATTATATATATCCCATAGTTCAGGTCGTTGATTCTTCGGATCCCACTGATGATACCTGTCACGGAATGAATATATTCTTTCCTTTGCACGGCTTTTCTCTTCATCACGCCTCGCCCCACCAAAAGCAGCATCAAATTTGTACATGCTTAAGCCCTCTAAAAGAGCCTGGGTTTTCATTACATCAGTATGAACCTTTGAACCATGACTGAATGGTCCGATCCCCTTTTCAAAGCCCTTTTTATTATAGTGAACTATCAGGTCCCATCCCTTTTCTTTTGCATATTTATCACGAAACTCTGTCATTTCCCTGAATTTCCATTTGCTGTCGATATGCATCAAAGGGAACGGAACTTTACCCGGAGCAAAGGCTTTTTCGGCAAGCCTTACCATTACGGAAGAATCCTTACCGATGCTGTAAAGCATTACAGGATTTTCAAATTCTGCAGCAACTTCACGTATAATATATATAGATTCAGCCTCCAGCTCCTGCAGATTTGTGAGTGAATAATTAATATTATTGGGGCCTCCCTTCACCCTAAACAAACCTTGAGATCCTTTTCACAGCTTCGTTCACCGAAATATTAGTAGTATCAATCCTGATCTCCGGATTCAAAGGCACCTCATATGGATCGCTTATTCCGGTAAAATTCTGAAGCTCCCCGCTTATGGCCCTGGCGTATAGTCCTTTTACATCCCTTTTAATGCACTCCTCAAGCGGTGTGCTTAAATGGATCTCAACAAAATTATTACACAGTTTTCTCACAAATTGCCTCGACTCCTCATATGGCGAAATAAATGAAGCAATTACAATTACTCCGTTCTTTTCTAGCATGCTTGCCAGGAAACCAATCCTTTTAACATGCCTGTCTCGTTCTTCTTTCGAAAATCCGGTATTCGGAAAAATATCCCTTACCCTGTCGCCGTCAAGATATTCTACCTTGAAACCCTTTGCTTTCAAATCATTATAAAGCCTCTCCCCGATAGTGCTCTTCCCCGATCCCGAAAGACCTGTAAGCCATAAAACTTTAGGTTCTATTTCCTTCCTTCCAAAATGAACATAGTTCCATCCTCTCTCATGAAGATAATATAGTACCAGTTTCAGTATCATTTCAACCCCCCCAACAGCTAGAGCAATGTTGAGTTTTGCAGTAAAAGCATATACTACAGCTGCAGTGGTAAGAGTGGCAAATAATCTCCATGAAACTGTTTTGAGAACAGACCTGATGCTTGACTCCCTGTACATAGAATTTTTTGAAATGAATTATGGTAGGTCGAATCTGAAATTATACTATTCTACGATGAACGACGGATTTAAGAGCTCCGGCTTATTATATGTGAGTTCTTTCCCTGTACCGGGACAGTAAATTAACTTTCCTGCATTTTTAGCGATCGCATGTCCTGCCGCTGTGTCCCACTCCATTGTTGGTGCAAATCTGGGATAAACATCAGCTGAACCTTCTGCAACCATACAGATCTTTAGTGAACTTCCACGGCTGGTCATTATATATTCTTTTTTCTGTTTAGTAATAGATTCAATGAATTGTTCTGTTTCAAGGTTAAAATGAGAACGGCTCGCAGCAATAGTAAAAGATCTCTTTAAATTATTTTGTGGTAGTTTAATCGATATCTCCGTTAAATCAATGTTTGGAATGATATCGTTGTTTAAGCAATACTTAAATGAACCTTCTTCTTCTGTTCCAAAAAATAACTCTCTGCTTACGGGTACATAAATTACTCCCAAAACTGGCTCCTGATATTTAATAAGTGCAATATTCACCGTAAATTCACCATTCCGCTTTATGAATTCCTTTGTACCGTCAAGGGGATCTATCAACCAGAATTTATTCCAGTATTTTCTTACATTGTAATCAATATTTTTACCCTCCTCGCTTAATACCGGAAATCCTGTCTCCTGCAGTAACTGTATAATTATCTGACTGCTTTTTTTATCAGCAATGGTAAGAGGGGAATTATCAGATTTCTTTTCTATTGAAAAATCAGACCTTGGATCATTGTAAATTCTCATTATCTCCCGGCCAGCTTCCAGGGCTGCCTTTATTGCAATCTCAGTATATTGCTTGTAATGATTCACTTAACTATAGGTGACTATTTAAGATATCCGAATTTATCAGCCAAAAATATCAGCAGCAAGGTCAGTAAAAAAGCAATAGCCGGGGCTATAATCCATATAAGGAAAAACTTCTTTACTTCAGTTTTGCTGAAAATACTCTTAGGTCCTAATTTGGCAACACCAATTCCTAAAATCGATGCAACATTTAGCTGCACCAGCGAGGAAGGTATTCCATTACTGAGTGAGGCAAATAACAATAAACTTCCTGATACAAATGCAATTATTACTGCCTCAAATCTGCCAAACAAGACTATTTCTTTACCTGTGTTTTCAACTATTTTATGTCCAAAAATTGAACTCCCGATGCCAAAGCAAGGAGCAACTACCAGAGTTGACAGAATCATTATCAACAGGAAATTTTTGTCCAGAGAGATATTAAGTTCATTTGCCGTCATTGTTGCAATTGGGCCGGAAGCATTTGCTACATTATTTGATCCGATTGAGAATGCAACATATAAAGACATCAAAATTATCAAGCCATCCCAGATCGGTTTTATATTTTGCTGACCGGACATTGTAAGTCCCTTTTTTTTCATAGGCCTGTAAATATATTTTCCAATAATGAAACTCAGAATAAAGGATACAACAGGCAAAATAAACCACGCAGGTATTATCTCCAGAAATAGCTTTTGAGAATTAAGATCATTGAAATACAGAGCCGGTGCTACAACCGCTAGTACTGTTGACTGGCTTGTTGACTGAGGTATTCCGGAAAGGTTAGCAATTAATAGTGAGACAGCTACTGAAAAAAGAATTATTGAAACTACCGGAAACGACATCATTTCAGGTGCTAATAACCCTTTTCCAATTGTCTCAGCTGTTCCCTTTCCGGCAAATATAGCTCCAAGGAAGACCATTAAACCAAACAAGCCGGGGATCAGACTTTTTCTAATGATATTTGCCCCGTAGGCCGCTGAAAATGAAGGACCGGTACCACTTCCCCCCATTGTAATTGCCAGCAGCATTGCAATTATGTATGGAATCAGCAAATGACTAATTAAGGGGGATAACATGTTGAGGTTGAGGTTGAGCTTCGCCAGCCATAGCTATCCCTGAGCTTGCGAAGGGTAGCGGAGGCTGGGTTGAGGTTGAGGTTGAGGTTGAGAGAATCTTAACCTTAGCTTAAGTATTAATCCAGTGATTTTATAAGTTTGTTCAGTTCAAAAATAAGTTCATTATATTCATTAAAAAGGCTTTGGGTTATTTTATCTTCAAAGTAACCAACCTTATTTCCATAAAGCAAGTGATTTTGGGTTTCGAAGGAGGAACCACGTGAAATTATATAAAAGTTTGATTTGTCTTTATTAGTGGATCTTCCAAATCCTTCAGAAATACATGCAGCCACACCATTTGAAGATCTTCTGATTTGTGATGTTAACCCATAATCTTCTGATTTTGGAAGAATCAGGCTCAATTTAAATATCTCTGCTGATAATTCACGCGCTTTCTGCCATACAGGCATATCAGTAAAACTTTAGTATATCATTCTCTATATAAACGTCTTCTTCTCAATCTCAACCTTAGCCTTAACCTTAGCCTCAGGTTGAGGTTAAGGTTGAGGTTGAGGTTAAGGTTGAGGTTGAGATGCTAGTTGACTATTTCTTCTTTAAGATGGTACATATTTTGTATACTACAGTTATGGTTTTACTGTTTGGAATTAATAAAGAGTGAATTTTGTTTTCCTAATAATAAATCGCTTATTAATATTTGAAGTTGTTTCTCAAAAGCAGGTACATCTTTTAAAGGAACAACCCAGTTAATTTCATCTAATTTATCAATAGGAAAACCATCAAGAATTTTTGCAGCTTCAACGGCATTGATCCACATATCTTTTTCAGCTGCCTCCTTAAGTATATATATCCAATTAAATTGATGTTTCAATGCAATATAAACTATATCAACCACATCCTTCTCTGACAGTCTGCTAAGCGCAGTAAGCTTATTC
The DNA here is from genome assembly GCA_964387565.1 of uncultured Rikenellaceae bacterium. Classification (GTDB taxonomy): domain Bacteria; phylum Bacteroidota; class Bacteroidia; order Bacteroidales; family VadinHA17; genus LD21. The sequence goes on from CAYLYN010000030.1 coordinate 12,710, forward strand.
GAGAGAATATTATCAGGATTATCCGTTTTACTGAATAAATCTGTTTTAACCGGCAAGCCTGTCCGGTACGGAACATCATTTACAAAATCTATTTTCAGAATTGCTTCATTCTGATGAATAAAAACTCTGGTAAAACTCTCTCCGGTAACAGCAATCTCTGTCTCTATTTGTTCATCCCTGATAGATTTCAGGATCAATTCAACCTGTTTCTCAAAACTGGAATTTTGATTTATAAAGAAATCCAGATCATCAGAGTAACGATGATTTAAATAAGCCCTGCTTAAAGCAGTACCTCCGGTTAAATAAAAATCAACCGGAAGATCTTCAATGATCCTTAATATCTTATCCTGCAGGGGATAAAGTATATTTTGATAATAATCTTTTTGCATTCCTGTAATAGATCTGCCGTTGCCTTGGAAAAAGTTTGCATATGGCACTTTCAGAAAGTAACTCAAGTAAATTTTCAGAGCCCAGTAGCTGTATCAAATCATACCAGCTCAGACTATTTAATGCCCGGATTAGTAATTGTTCATCCTGAAATGCCTTTTGCGGGTTCTTTAAGATCTGACACAGAAGCTTTTCACTTTTTCCGTGGGGAAGATCCCAGAGCATTCCTTTTAGTTTTAGTTCAAGTGTTTTATCCATTGAGGTTGAGGTTAAGGTTGAGGTTGAGGTATAAAGTTCAAGGTTTAAGGTTTAGAATTGAGAGTAGAGTCGAAGACCCTGACCGCCGAAGGCGCGTCATGGGCGTAAAGAGTAGAGACTGGTTATAACCTGGTTCTTGCTGACTGGTGTTTAGTTTTTATTTAATAATTCTTCAATTTTAAGTATGAAATTTTCTACCATAGGAATAAGTGGCAATGTCTTTTCTTCATCAAAATCCATAAAATCACCATAGTCTCCAGCCTGCCTGTAATCAAAGAGGTCAATATAAATTTCAGCAGTGGATTTATCAATTAGTCCTGACTTTATGAAGTGCAGTCCAAACTGGTGTTTAATACCTGAATGAGACTTCGCATTTATATCATTTTTATATAATAAAGCAGAAATAGCATAAAAACACGAATAATACAGACGGTTGATAACTGAATTCCAGTGTTTATGTCCAGCTAATGTTTTAGCTGCCTCAAGAGTTTCCTTAGCCAGATTCAGGCGATAATCAATATATTCTCTTTTCTGGGAATTACTCATAAAAGAACTCCCTCCTTTTTGATGCTTTTATAAAATGGGGTTATTTTATGTTTTTTGTTCCATATTTTAATATTATAAACGAATGTGGAAAAAACCTCGCCTGTTTCAAGTTCAAGATCGAATAGTTTATGACGAAAAGCCTTCTCTTTTTCAGTAGTTACAGTATCTTTTACAAGAATAAGGATATCCCAGTCCGAATCAAGTCTTGCATCTCCCCTTGCACGTGATCCAAAAAGAATAACTTTTGCAGCCGGATCCAAATTTCTTATTTCCTCCCGGATCCGCCCTGTAATATTAGTCGATCTTCTGTCCATAATGCAAATTTATGAAAAAAGTCTTCTCAGTCTGTTGAGGTTGAGGTTGAGGTTGAGGTTAAGGTTGAGGTTGAGCTTCGCCAGCCATAGCTATCCCTGAGCTTGCGAAGGGTAGCGGAGGCTGGGTTAAGGTTGAGGTTAAGGTTAAGGTTAAGAGTTTCTTAACCCTAATTCATTCTATAGATTTAATTATCTTGTTTATATCATGAATGAGTTCATTATACTCGTCAAATAATTGGTGAGTGATTGGGGTCTCAAAGTAACCTACTTTATTACCATATAATAGATGGTTTTGAGTTTCAAATGCAGATCCCCTGGCAATAACATAAAAGTTCGATTTATCCTTCTTCGTACTTCGGCCAAATCCTTCTGCAATGCAAGCGGATACACCATTTGACGATTTCCTGATTTGACATGTTAAACCATAATCTTCAGATCTTGGTAAATTTGTTGTTACATTAAAAACCTCAACTGACAGTTTCTGTGCTTTTTGCCAAACCGGCATATCGGTGAAGCTCTTATATATCATGTTATAATAAAACTTCTTCTTCTTAGCCTTCTTCTCAACCTCAACCTTAACCTCAACCTTAACCTTGCCCTCCGGGCAAGCTTCCGCCCCGTCAGTCACATCTTTCGAAGATGGCTGACAAGGGGTTTTTTTATCATATCGGCGCACGACTCACGACGCACGGCTCTGGGCTCTTTGGAACTCTTCTGCCCTGCGCCTCACCCTGAGCTTGCCGAAGGGTGTGCCGTTAAACCTACGCTAAAGCTTCGGTTTACGCAGTGCGCCATTATTCCATAATGGCAGCAGATCCGACGGCTTCAGGTTTTCAAGCTGTTTTTCTGCCTTGCCGGGATCAAGGATAATATAAGTTACCTTGCGGCCTACAAGCTCTTCAGCCTGAGATACCTTACGCGTCAGATAATCTCTGTCAATATCATCGCCCACAAGTATCAGCTCAATAACCCTGCTGTCCTTACCATGTGCAAAATCACCAACAAGATAAACCGATAAAAGGTTGCCCAGACGATGGATAACCTTTTCAATTACCTTGTCGATACCTGTTTCCTTCAATATAATATTATGTATGTCCCTGTAAAGGGGATGTTCCCTGTTGGCCTGGTAGATCTTTTTGTTACCGTCGCGGTGTGAATGGAGAAGTCCTGCACCTTCAAAACGGTTCAGCTCAATCCTTATGGCATTCGATGATTCCCCGAACTCAGCTTCAAGTCCCCGCAAATGAGCACGGGTACTGCTGTTAAGAAAGAATTTCTTAAGCAGCTTTATGCGGGTCTGGGATGTTATGAGGGCTCCGATCATAGGTCAGTTTTGTGAAGGGGTGAGGGGGAGATGGGGAGAAGGGGTGATAACAAACATACCAAACCTTTCGCCTTTCGCCTTCAGCCTTCAGCCTTCAGCCTTTTACATTGAGTAACAAAATTACTCGATTTTTCGAGATCCGCAAGTTTTGGTGATTAATTTTCATTTGAGTATCACTGAGGGATTTGCTTTGTCCTGCTGCGCAGGACTCGCAATGACGGTACCTTTTACGTAATTTTGTTAAAGTGGTTCTCCACCAGCCATCTTAAATATACTGTCATTGCAAGGCACGCAGTGCCGAAGCAACCTGCCGGTCCATGTACAGATCAACTTACATACAATGTCATTGCGAGGCACGCCAATCCTCCCCCGGTCT
>CAYLYN010000030.1:16014-22646 GCA_964387565.1 uncultured Rikenellaceae bacterium
CCCTTCAGGGGGTGACCATCAGCCGCCTGGCTGATGGTCGGGGGCATGTGGGCGTAGGGGCAGTAAGGTTATGGAGCTTTAAAGTCATCAAGAAATCCCCTGATTATCTATATATTTATACCATGAAAGACCTCCTCCTCCTCCTCTCCCGTTACCCCTATGATGAAACGAACAGGGAGAAAATTTCTGAACTTCTTAAAACAGTTCAGGACTGGGATTCTTTCGTACGACTGATAAACTCCCACGGCATTATTGCCCTGGCAGCATATAATATAAAGGGGGCCGGTAGCCGGGTCCCTGCAAAGGCGATGGAAATGCTTGAAAACGGCCTGATGCAGAGCGTGGTACGTAACTCCTGGCTCACAGAGAGATGGAAGGAGATGAATAAGATACTTCTTAATAACGGAATCAGGCATATTCTTCTGAAAGGGATGGCACTGGAACATACGATTTATGGATCCGCAGGACTCAGACAGATGACTGATAACGACATCCTGATAAGCAGTGACGAGTCGATGAAAGCCTGGAACATTCTGAAAAAAAACGGATTCAATCCTGCCGAACCCAAATCACGGCTTCACGGAAAGATCATGTTCGATATCGGTCAGCATCTGCCGGCTCTGGTCAGGGATGGTTATGCAGTGGAAATACATACTGAACCTGATTTCATACATGACAAAACAGCAAAAGGCATATTAAACGTGAGTGAAGAATTTTTAATAAGCGGCACCCCGGCCCTGAAGCTGAAGAATGATCTTCACCTCCGGTTCCTGAAAGAACATTTCAGCCGCCACGCCGGAGCAGGGGAATGTCAGCTGCGATCATTTGCCGATATAAAGATGCTCGAACCTTCAACAAGCTTTTCCTTCCCGGAAAAATTCTACCTGAAACCCGATCAGAGAAATGATCACTTGTACCGAAGAACACATTACAGGGAAACAGTGAGATCGGTAAAGAAGGGATACAGGTTAAGATTCATTGCCGGTGATATTTTCCCCTCGTTGAAGTGGATGAGAAGAAGATACAGGTGTGGTACACTTGCGGCAATGATAAGGTATCCGCAGAGGATGGGGAAGCTTGTGTGGTTGATATAACAGGCAACAGGCAGATGAAAAACCTAGCAACAAACTCAACTCACCTCATACTTAGTACCAGCAATTTATTCATCACAAGTTCCGCCATCTTCACATTATAAAAGGGCACACTCATAAAAAAGAACCTCTTCAATGTTTTCTTTATTTTGCTAAAGCTGAATCTTTTAGTATTTTTGTTATAATATATCCTGTAATTTAAACAAAGTGATTTCAGACTGCCTTAAAAAAAATAAATTTTGCCTTGTGGTGGTCTGAAATATTATCAGTCAGAAACATGAAGAAATATATCATTTTCCTGCTACTGCTGTTTGTATTCCAGACAAGGTTGCAGGCACAATACACTGTGGGATCGGGAGGAGACTTCACCGATCTGGCGGAAGCATTTGATGGTATTAATAATTCAGGCACAAACATAGGCGATGTTGAACTGCAGATTATCAGTAACCTCACAGTCTCAGTTACACAGGTGCTTTATGAGGACGGTTATGGCGGATCCAATTATTCCTCTGTCACAATTTACCCGGTCAGTTCAGGTCTTACAATAAGCGGAAGTGTGAACGGACCTCTTATTGACCTTAACGGAGCCACAAATGTCATTATTGACGGCAGAGTAAACAGGGCCGGTGCTGCAGATATGACAATTTCAAACACAAATACCGGAACATCAGCTTCGGTTATAAGATTTATCGAATCAGCAGGCAACAATACTGTCAGTTACTGTTATATCAAAGGCTCAGGAACAGGCGCATCCGGTGGGATACTCCACTTCTCCACAGCATCACAGGGAAACGGCAATGACGGCAACACTATTGATCATAACTACATAAGCTCCTCAGCGGGAGGCAGGCCGGTCAACGCAATATCTTCCTCCGGTACAGCAACCAGGGAAAACAGCGGAAACACTATAAGTAACAATGAGATCTACAATTTTCTGAGGAACAGTACCACTTCCGCAGGGATCAATCTTTCATCGAACACCACAGGATGGATAATCTCGGGCAACAGCTTTTACGAGACTGCCTCATTCGCACCATCGGCAAATGTGACATTCTATGCAATTCAGATAAATAATACCTCCGGAACCGGTTTCAATATTGAAGGCAATTATATTGGAGGAAAGGCTGCTTCATGCGGAGGAACCGCCTGGACAAAAACAACAGGAAGCTCCCCGTATTACAATAATCCTTTCTTTGCAATCAACCTTAACGTCGGGACAGCTGCTTCAAGCTCGGTGAAAAACAATACAATAAAGAATTTCTCATGGTCAAACTCTTTAAATGCGAATTGGACGGCAATTAACATTGAAGCAGGAGCTGTTATTGTAGGTTCATTGTCTGGTAATATTATTGGAGATGCTTCTTCAGCAGGATCGATTACTGTTACCGGCGGAGCCTCGAATACCAGTATTTATGGAATTAATATTGCAAGCACAGGTAACATTGAATGCCGAAATAACTCGGTAGCAAATATGCTGAATGCAACAACCAGCTCAGGTAGTATAACTGCAGGGATTAATTTCAGTGGGGGAACAGGGACCAACATCGTGGGTGAAAACTTTATCCATCACCTTGAAGTTTCAGGTTCATCAACAGGCTCAGCTATTTATGGGATAAGGATCAGCAGTGGGGCAACGACATATCCGAATAACATAATCAGCCTTGGAGGTAATACTTCCACAACAATTTACGGTATTTATGAAACCGGAATTTCAGGCAATAACAACAGCCTGTATTTCAATACAATATACTTATCAGGATCTCCAGCTTCCGGAACAGCTCCCAGCTACGCTCTTTACAGTGCTGTAACTACAAATACAAGAAACTTCAGGAACAATATTCTCTTCAATGCACGTTCCAACAGCGGAGCCTCCGGTTCACATTATGCCATTTATATTGTTTCTTCAGGAGGTACTATTACAACAGATTATAACGATTACTATGTTTCCGGCACCGGTGGAGTACTTGGATATCTTTCAGGAGACAAAACAACACTGGCTGACTGGAAAACAGCTACTGGTCAGGATGCAAACAGTGTTTCTGCCGACCCCCTTCTCTCATCGGCAGGAGGAACAACTGCAGATAATTACACACCTGCGGCAGGCCAGGCGGGGACTGCTGGTACAGGAGTCCTTACCGACTTTAACGGTTCAACAAGAAGTCTGACCACACCTTCAATGGGGGCTTTTGAAACAGGAGTATGTACGAATCCGACCAGTGGAGGAACAATTGCAACCGCACAAAGCGGATGTTCACCTTTCAACCCTGCTGCCTTCACAAGCACTTTGCCTGCCTCAGGTCAGCTGGGTACTCTCGAATATAAGTGGCAGTTTTCTGTTACAAGCAGTTCAACAGGTTTTTCCGATATTTCCTCAAGTAATTCTCCAACATATGATGCAGGTGATCTTACACAGACAACCTGGTATAAAAGACTTGCCCGTGTTACCTGTCAGGCCGACTGGAGCGGAGCAGCGGAATCGAATGTAATTGAAGTAACTGTTAATCCCACTCCGTCAGCATCCATAACAGGTACCCTCACAGCCTGCCAGTCAACAACCCTTACAGCAGTGACCGATGCATCATCACCATCATATGTGTGGTACCGCGATTTTTCGATTTTAATCGGAGAAGTATCCTCAACACTATATGTAACAACAGACGGGCCATACAAGGTGAAGGTTACTGATGGTACCACATCTTGCTATCAGACCTCTTCTGCGTCAACAGTATCAATCAATCCATTACCAACAGCAACAATAACAGGCACACTTAATGCCTGCGTCTCAACAACTCTTACTGCAAACAGTGATGCAGCTTCACCGTCCTACACCTGGTACAAAGACAATGTTGAGATTTCCGGAGAGGTATCATCAACTCTTTCAGTAACCCAAAGCGGAGGTTACAAATTCAAAGTAAAGAACGGGATAACAAACTGCGAACAGACCTCAGCAACATCAGCAGTTACAATAAATCCTCTGCCTACAGCAACAATTAGCGGAACTCTTAGTGCCTGCGGCTCCTCAACTCTTACAGCAGGTACAGACGCAGCATCTCCTTCATATGTATGGTACAGGGATAATGTGGAGATAGGAGGAGAGATATCAGCCACACTTATTGTGAGTTCAAGTGGTTCATACAAGGTCAAGGTGAAGAACGGGATTACAAACTGTGAGCAGACTTCATCTCCGTCATCAGTTACAATTACTCCTCTTCCTTCAGCATCAATTACCGGCACCCTTACTGCATGCGGATCGACGACACTGACAACTGTTACAGATGCAGCTTCTCCCTCTTTTATATGGTACAAGGATGATGTTGTTATTCCGGGAGAAGTCTCTTCAACGCTTAATGTAACTACCGGTGGATCTTATAAGGTCAAAGTTACTGATGGTTTGACAAGCTGTGAACAGACATCTTCACCATCTGCCGTTACAATAAACAGTTATCCATCTGAAGGCCTGCAGGTTGACGGAACAACAACAATATGTTCAGGAACAGGAACGAATATAACAGTTTCATCCTCGGAGTCAGGTGTCAATTACCAGCTCAGAAATGATGCCGGTGATATAAACATAGGTTCGCCGGTTGCAGGTACAGGTGGAGACATTTTACTCCCGACCGGTAATCTGACATCGACCACTTCATTTAATATTCTGGCAACTAATGCTGCTTCGAGCTGTTCTGTTGAGCTCAACCAGACGGAAACGGTAACTGTTGATCCTGTTTCGGCCGGAGGCACGCTTTCAGGCGGAACACCTTCCATAACCTATGGCGACATAACCGGAACACTAACACTTACCAGTTATGCGGGAAGCATTATCAAATGGCAGAAAATGGAAGGTGCAGGTTCATGGCAGGATATTACAAACACCTCAGCGACTTATTCAGAGACACCTGTAGCTGCAGGTTCCTGGCAATTCAGGGTAGAAGTAAAAAGTGGCGTTTGTCCTGAAGACTATTCCAACAACGTTTTGATAACTGTTGCACAGAAAGACCTTACAATACAGGCAAATGATCAGACAAAAAGCTATGGGACAACTTTTTCCTTCATCGGGAGTGAATTCACTGCCACCGGTCTTGTAACCGGTGATGCCGTTAGCAGCGCAACGATAACAAGTGCTGCAACTCCTGCAACAGCAGGAGTAACCGGATCACCTTATGCAATAACAATATCATCAGCCATCGGAACCGGTCTGGGGAATTACTTAATTACATACACAAACGGCTCCTTCACTGTCAGTAAAGCTTTACTGAGTTATATTGCAGATCCGCAAAACAAGGTAACAGGAACTGCAAATCCGGTACTCACCTACTCTTCATCGGGATGGCAGAATGGAGAAGATGAATCTGTACTTTCCACAGTACCTCAGATCTCAACAACAGTTGATGCTTCCACTCTCCCCGGGATTTACGCCGGAGCAATTACAATCTCGGGCGGAGCAGATGATAACTATGACTTCAATTATGTTGCAGCTGATTTTACAGTGACAAAACTTCTGCAGTCCATAACTTTTAGTCCCCTCTCCGATGTTACCTACGGAGATGCTGATATTGATCCAGGAGCTTCTTCCAGTTCAGGACTCGCAGTAAGCTATTCATCAGATAATACGGCTGTTGCTTCTATTGTGAATGATAAGATCCATCTGGCAGGAGCAGGATCAGCTTCAATTACAGCCTCCCAGCCGGGAGATAATGAATATGAACCGGCAACTGACGTATTACAGACAATTACGGTAAACAAAGCAGACCTTACATTCACTGCTGATGACAAGACAAGGGTGTATAATACTCCTAATCCGGGATTTTCATATACAATAACAGGGTTTGTCAATTCGGAAACCGAATCTGTACTCGATGTGCTGCCTGCAGCCAGCTCAACAGCCATCCAGAGCACCGAAACAGGTACATATCCGATAACCATTACAGGTGGTAATGACAATAATTACAACTACCTTTTTGTTCCAGGTTTACTGACCATTACAAAAGGAGATCAGGTAATAACATTCAACACTTATCCCCAAAAACTTCTTGTTAAAGATACTTATACACTTGTGGCAACGAGTACATCTGATCTGCCTGTTACTTATGAGAGTCTGGATACTGACATAGCAACAGTTAGCGGAGATAAAGTTACGGGTATATCAAACGGGAACGCCAGATTAAGGGCATACAATGCAGGCGACCAGAACTACAATGCAGGAGAAGCTCAGGTAACAACGGAGGTTTACTCCTCTCATCAGAATATAATGAACCTTTTCACACCAAATAATGACGGCATTAATGATAAATGGGAGCTCCCTGAACTGGCCACCTGGGGAAAATGCAGTGTAAAAGTTTACAGCAGATGGGGGCAGCTTGTTTTTTCGGAGAAAGATTATAACAACCTCTGGGACGGCACATCAAATGGCAAACCGCTACCTGAAGGGCCTTACTATTTTATTATTGAGACTGAGAATTCGGGAATGGTGAAAGGGACGGTGAATATTGTAAGATAACTTCCGGATCCCCCAATTGGCGTCCTGAATGGATATAAAGCCCCCGG
>CAYLYN010000030.1:22746-30173 GCA_964387565.1 uncultured Rikenellaceae bacterium
AAAAAACTTAATTAAGGAACAGAGTAAACTATATATAGATGAAAAAATTACTCATAGTAACAGCCGGAATCTTAATAACGACGCTCGTAAAAGCGCAGCAGATACCGATTTCCGAGAATTACTTCATGGACAAGTATTCCCTTGCCCCATCATACGCCGGGAATCATAATCCCAAATACCTGATGATGGGTTACCGTAGCGACTGGACGGGCATTGACGGCGGACCCAAAACAGCCAGATTATCATTTAATGATCTCTTCCCATTCATGAAGAATGCCGGTTATGGAGGCAAGATAATTTATGACAAGGCTGGCATATTCAGCCAGCTTTATATTCTGGCATCCTATTCTTATAACCTTTCAATAAATGAAGATCACCATATACTCTTCGGACTTTCGATGGGAGCTTACAAAAACAGGCTCAACCTTACTGATTATTATAATGATCCCGGGTATACAATTGATCCTTCTCTAATCAGCCAGGATATCAATTCAAAATTTAAATTCATGAGCGACTTCTCTGCTGTCTGGACCTGGAAGGGTGCTGAAGCCGGATTAACTTTCTCGAATATTACCCTGAATGATGCCAGTTACAGGGATGTCAGTCTTAAATACAGCCCTCTGGCTAATTTTCAGTTCCATACCACTTATTTGTATTCCTTTTCAGAGGAGTGGGACCTTGCTCCTCTTGTCATCATCAGAGGCGGCAAATATATAAAGAGTCAGTTTGAAATTGCGTCTCAGATTGTATACATGAAGAGATTCAGGGGAAGTCTGGTATATCGCGATCCGGGTGTTATCGGAGCTGGCGCCGGACTGAATCTTGATAAGGGACTACAGATAGGATACAACTTCAATCTTGCAACCAATGTAGCTATGGGAGCTTTTAATAATCATGAGATCTCCCTTGGCTTCAATATTTTTGAATACCTTGTTAAATCAAAATAATCTTTGTTAAGGATCGAAAATAATTAGACAATCTGATGTATAAAGTATCTTACAAGATTTTAGAGGCCGCCTTTTTAACTTATTTGATTATAATAAATAAAATAATAATTTTGCCTTCGTATATTGGAATACTGTATCCTTCAGGGACAGAAGAAAACTTGATGCAACCTGCGGAGAGGTTTTTGTGTCTTTCAATGAAACCTGACATTAGATGAAGAAGGCGGGACTTATATTGCTTTTAATTCTTGCAGTTCATATCAAAGTGAATGCACAGGATTATACATTCATTATTGATCCCGGGGACCCGGGTGCTGATTTTACCTCTCTTGAAGAAGCCTTTTCCCTAATAAATAATAGTGGTACTGATATTGGAGTCGTTCACCTTCAGATAGCGGGAAGCACAATAGAAACATCAACAGCCATCCTTTATGAGAGTGGTTATGGGGGCTCATATTATACATCTGTTTTGATCTATCCTACCTCCTCAGGTTTGTCAATAAGCGGAAACATAAACGGCCCCCTGATACAATTGAACAGTGCCGCCAATGTGACATTTGACGGAAGGGTGAATCAAGCAGGTGCAGCTGATCTTACAATAACCAATACCAGTACAGGAACAACAGCATCAACCATTCTCTTTACAGAATCGGCAAACAATAATGTGGTTCAGTATTGCATTATTAAGGGTGCCGGAACCGGAACCTCATACGGAACTATTTTCTTTTCCACATCTGCTGTAGGAACAGGTAATGATGATAATACAATTACGAATAACTTTATCACTGCTTCAGCCGGAAGACCAATCAATTCACTTTTCTCATACGGTACTTCGGGCAGCGAAAATGACGGAAATATCATCAGTAATAACGAATTTTACAATTTTTTAAATTTAGCCAATAGTTCTAACGGAATATACCTGTCTGAATACTCCTCTGCATTCACAATATCAGGGAACAGTTTCTATGAAACCTCTACTCTTTCACCATCTGCTTCTACAGCATATTATATAATAAGAATAAGTACCACGAATGGCAATGATTTTACTGTTAGCGGAAATTACATTGGCGGGAATGATGCAGCTTGTTCAGGTACTTGGGTTAAGGCAGGTACTGCCGATAATATATTTTCAGGAATTTATATCAGCACCGGAAGCGGTACTGCTAGCAGTTTGCAGAATAACAGGATCCAGAATATTGAGTGGGATAATGCCTCAAATGCTGTCTGGCAGGGAATTGAAGCAGCTGCAGGAGACATCAATATCGGAACGAGTTCAGGCAATTATATAGGTAATTCAACAGGGACCGGTTCCATCCAGATTACTAATGATGCCTCTGGTTCTGTATATGGTATTAATATTACCGGCTCTGGGGCTGTCAGCTGTCAAAACAATAATATAGGTTCAATTACTACAGTTAATACCACTTCTACTACCGGAGTAGTTTTGTCGTGTATTTTTAAATCCTCCAGTTCAGGGACGACAAACATTAGCGGTAATATCATAGGAAGTGTTGCAACGACAAACAGTGTTCTTGCAAGTTCAATTTCTACCGGTTACAACCAGATTGTGATTGGAATATATAATAACGGAACCGGTGATATCACGATCAGCAATAATACCGTTGCCAATCTTAACAATGCAGGTACCAGATCTCTTACCCTAGGTACCGGCAGAGTAATTGCAATTTATTCCATTGCCGGTACAAATACGATTTCTGATAATATAATTCACGATATCACACATGCAAACGGCAACACCACATCAGGTGCAACACCCTCGGTATGTGGTATATCCATGGGAGGAAGCGGAACCACATTAAGAACAATATCCGGAAATACAATATATAATCTGAGCAATACCCGGGCTGATTTTGCCGGATCTGTTATAGGAATATACATTATCGGCAATACGGGTGAGAATATGGTAAGCGGCAACTTCATACACAATCTGGCAGTCACAGGTGCATCTTCCAACGCAGCTTCATTGATTGGAATAAAACTTGCTGGTGGGACTATCAATACAACCAATAATATTGTCAGCCTCGGAGGAAATACAAAAACAAATGTTTATGGCATTTATGGATCAGGCGGCAGCGGTAATATTAACAGGATTTATTTCAATACTGTATTTATTGGAGGTACTGTAAGTTCCGGAACAAACAAATCATACGCATTTTACAATCTAAACAATTTAAGCACCAGGAATATCCGTAACAATGTTTTTGTAAATAAAAGATCCACAGCTCTCAGTTCATCGCTTCACTATGCAGCCGGTTTTGCTGTCAGCGGTGGTACAATTACCTGCGATTACAACGATTATTTTGTTTCAGGTACAGGCGGCGTTCTTGGATTTTACGGGGCTGATGTCGCATCTCTGCCAATTGTAACAAGCCAGGATGCGAACAGCTATTCAATAGATCCCCAGATTGCTTCCGAAGGCAGTACAGCAGATACTGATTATACCATCGGACAGGACCTTATCGGAGTTGACGGTACAGGGATAACAACCGATTATAACAGCGATCCAAGGTACAATCCTACTATGGGGGCATGGGAACGGCTTGTCAACAAATGGATAGGAACTACAAGCACTGCCTGGAATGTGACAACTAACTGGACCGGCAATGCACTGCCCCTGGAGAATGCAAGCATTTTCTTCGATGCTGCCGCTGTAAATGATCTGTATCTAAATGCTGATCATTCTGTTAATAATATTACCAATCCGACATCATTGGACATTGTTACAAATGGTTATCAGCTTTCGGTCAGAGGGGCATTTGACTTCACAGGGACAGGTCTGGTAGACGCTACAGCGTCATCTTCTACTGTATTATTCAGCGGACTGTCAGCCCAGCAGATCAATGCTGCTGATTTTGTCAGTGGTAAAGCATACAATATTACTATTGACAATACTCCTGGAGTTACTCTTGAAAGTGATTTTTTAATTGATAATGCACTTACGATCAACACAGGGAAAAAACTTGTAATATCGGCAGGAACACAGCTGACTGTTACAGGAACTCTTACAAACAATGCCGGCAATTCAGGCCTTGTGATCAGATCCACTTCAAGCGGGAATGATGGCAAGCTGGTGAATAATTCTGCTGGAGTACCAGCTACAGTTAAATTATTTATCTCAGGTGGTGCAGGAGTATCCGGACCGGCATTCCATTATGTTACACCTCCTGTGGCATCGATGTCTATTGACAATTCTTCTGTTGCAGCTACTGCAGCCAGTCTTGGACTTACCTATTTCAATGGTGATCTTATATTGTATGACGAAACAAAAGCAATTGCCAATAAAAATGCAGGCTGGCAGTATTTTGATGGTTACGGAGGTACAACCGGCTTCTCATCACTTGTATCATCCAGAGGATACAACATTTACCTTACTCAAGGAGACTCAATTACCTTTACCGGCAATCTGAACGGATCTGCACATAGTTTTAACCTGAGCTATACAGGTACAAATCCTGATCCGGGCTGGAACCTTGTCGGAAATCCCTATCCCTGTAACTATGATCTCAATGGTATACCAGAGCTGACTGCATCAGGTGATGACGTTGACAATACAATCTATTTCAACAATGATGGTGGCTATGCATACTGGAATCCGATAACAGGTGGTACATCAGGATATTCCGATATCTTACCTCCTATGCAGGGGTTCTTTGTTCATGTTTTATCTTCCGGAAAAACACTTAATCTGCCAACCACCTCAAAAACGGGATCTGCTGCTTTGCCTCTCAGATCAAAAGGCGCTTCATATGAGATAAAAGAAGCCTTTATGACAGTTAAAAAGATTAAACTGGCTCTTAGCAAGGGATCACAAAAAGATGAAACAATTGTCGCACTGATAGATGATGCAACTCCGGTGTTCGACAGCGACTATGATGCATTCAAGCTGTTTGCCAATGGGTCCACTTCTCCATCGCTGTACAGCGAAATGGGTGCAACCAAGTATGCAATAAACGCAATAAGGGAAGCGGAGGGAGAACAGACCATTATCCCTCTCAGGGTCATTATAAAAACTGCCGGTGAACATAAAATAGAGATCCCTGAATTTGAGAATATTGGAGGAACAAAGGTCGTTCTGAAACATGGAAGTGATGAGACATTGCTCAGCGAAGGTACAACATACACTTTTACTTCGCCTGTTGGTACTTTCACCGATTTCGAATTGCTTATCGGCGAAGAGAGTATTACTACAGATGTTGAAGATCTGCCTGAAGTTAAATTTAAAGCCTGGCACAATAATGATTTTATTTATATCAATGCACCTTCTGATCTGGCCAGCGGAAAAGGAAGAATGAATATTTACGATATGCAGGGAAGGAGCGTTTACAATGACAGTCAGCTTTATCTGGTGGCCGGAGAAACGATTCAGGTGCCGGTAAACCTACCGACGGGGATATATGTTATACATGTCAATATTAATAACCGGACTTTTGTGTCAAAAGTCGTAGTAATGTGATTATCAAATTTATTCTTTATTAAATAGTGAACAAAAAGACATATATCAAACCTGAGGTAAATAAAACAGAGCTTGATTATTCAATCTCTCTTGTCATGCTCACCCAGCCAACTGATCCTCCACCCAGGGGTGATAGCGGAGGCAATAAATCTGAACCATTTGCCAGTCCGTTCGGAGATAAACCATTCGGGTAATAGCACAGGGCTCAGCCTTCGCTAAAGCTACGGCTTACAAGTTTCGGGTTCCGGGTTCATTATTTTTCATTTGTGTAACACGTTTTGATTGCTTCGTCGTCCCGCTGCGCGGGACTCCTCGCAATGACATTAACCTCAACTTACCTTACCGTCATTGCGAGACCCGCCCTGCGGGGCGAAGCAACCTTAAACGTCATCCAACATGTCACTCAAATCCACCCAGCCCGGGTTTAAACCATTCACCAGGTCAATCTTCTTCTTCCTTGATCCTCCCTTTATCTGCTTCTCCCTTTTAATTGCCTCCCCGATAGTATCAAAACTCTCATAATAGACAAGCTTATCTACATTATACTTTGCCGTAAAGCTGTTTGCATATCTCTTTTCTTTATGCTTTTTAATACGATCAGCAAGATCACTTGTGACTCCTGAATAGAGTGCAGCATTGTATTGTGTAGTCAGAATATAAAAATAACCTTTCATGAAAATGCAGAAAAAGAGAAGGCAATATAACAAATTTCAGGCTTTAATCAGCCAATGCGGGATAGTTTAAGGTTTAAAGTTTGCCAATTGCTATTTGCCAACTGCCTGTTAATAGTTGCGGGTTCCGAGTTGCGGGATGCGGGATGCGGGATAGTTTAAGGTTTAAAGTTTGCCAACTGCTATTTGCCAACTGCCTGTTCATAGTTGCGGGTTCCAAGTTTCGGGTTGCGGGTATAATTCGTTGAAACTTCGGAGACTGAAAGTTGCGGGCTTTGCCCACCGAAGCCACTCTGATCCACCATTTTGTCTCACAGTCCACCCATATTTATAAGCATTCTGCCTCACCTTGAGGCCCCCGGCCCCGAGTACTCGGGGCCACCCCCTGAAGGGGGTTAAAATCTCGAACCATAACAAATATTCGTTAAAAACCGAAAATTAGCCCCCCTTCAGGCCTGTCCTGAGCTTATCGAAGGAGGGGTTGGGGGGCTGCCATGTTATGCAGTCAGCCTCTTCTTTAGGGGGTAACCAACAGCCTCTCGGCTGATGGTTGTGGGCCAGAGGGGCAGTGGGGCTTTATTGACTAGCAGTGAAGTACTTAGGGGAGCAGAGGGGTTTTAAAGGTTGGCACTGTAGTTTAGATTAAACAATTGAGTAAATTTGTCCTCCAATATAGGTTGTTAATGATGGGAGAGAAAACTAACACAGCTGAAGAGAAATGGTACGCAGTATATACCCAGCCCAGAGCAGAGAAACAGGTTTACCAGAGACTTGTTGAAAATGGTATCGAAACCTACCTGCCTCTTCAGAAAACCATAAGACAGTGGAGCGACAGGAAGAAGGTTGTGGAAAAGCCTCTTTTGTCATCTTATATTTTTGTGAAGATAATACCTAAGAACTTCCCCTTTGTTTATAAGACATACGGGGTCGTGAAGTTTGTTTCGTTTGAAGGGCAACCTGTTGCAATACCTCAAAAACAGATAGATACTCTCCGACTTATAATTGACAGCAATGCTGATATTGAAGTCTCATCGGAAAAATTTGAAAAAGGGGATAATGTGGAAGTGGTGGCAGGAGCACTTGCCGGTCTTACCGGTGAGTTGATAAAGATCGGAACCCATAACCGGTTTGTTGTGAGGATTGATCGCCTCGATCAGAATCTGATCCTTAAGATACCGAGGACGTTTCTAAAACGGCGACAGGCAAACGGCGACAGGCAAACGGCAACCTGGTGACCAATATCTATCAGTACCACCAAGATAGAATGCCATTGTGCCATCGGCAACTTTATCCTAAAGAAAGTAGTTAGTTTTCCATAGTTATAGCCCCCCTGCCCCC
>CAYLYN010000031.1:0-29788 GCA_964387565.1 uncultured Rikenellaceae bacterium
ATTGAGAAAGACCTGACTATAAGTTTTACCTCCGGCCAGGAGATAATAAAACTGGGACTGGATCCATCTTCATTCAATGGTCTTTCAATACAAGAGGTATTCGGAGATCGCACAGGCTTAGTAAAAGAAAACTACCTTAAAGCCTTCAGTGGGATTGAAACATCTTTCGAATTGTTCTTCAATGAACAGCACCAGTTGTATAAGGCGGTGCCACTTTTCAATTTTGACAGATCAGTCGGAAAGATTCTTGTTGTTGTAGAAAATATTACCAGACAAAAACAGGCAGAAGAAGAGCTTCGTGTTACCCTCAGCAAATTTAAATCGCTTTTTACGTATTCTCCAATGGGGATCACTGTTTCAGATGATCGGGGCAATATAATTGAAACGAATCCTGCTGCTGAGAAACTATTGGGTATCAGATACGAAGAACAGACCAGCCGGAGCATCGATGGTTCAGAATGGCGTATTATAAGAACAGACGGAACTGAAATGCCGGTAGAAGAATATGCAAGTGTCAGAGCCCTTAAAGAGAAGAAGATAATTGAAAATGTAGAAATGGGTATAGTCAGGCCTGATGGTTCTACCATATGGATCAGTGTATCAGCCTCTCCTTTGGATCTCCCGGGCTACGGAGTAATTATTTCTTATACTGACATAACACAACTTACAACTGCCAGAGAAAGCCTAAAAGCAAATGAACTAATTCTTAGAAAGCAGATCAGGGAACTGGAGAGATTCAATGATTTAACAGAAGACAGGGAATTAAAAATGCTTGAACTTAAGGTGGAAATTAATGAGCTTCTCCAGAAACTGGGAGAAAAACCAAAGTATAGAATAGTAAAGTGAGCGGACAGTCAGAAGTCAGCAGTCAAATGAATTTAAGACTGGAGATAGAAGACCGAAGACCGAAGACTGGAGACCGGAAACTGGCAGTCGTTATAAATAAAACTCAAACAGATCAATATGGTCCCCTCTGAAGATAAGAATACCACAGAATACAAACTTGAGGAAATAATCGATATCCCTTTATTTCAGAAGCTTCAGGATGATCTGAATGCAATATATTCATTTCCCAGTGCTATTATTGATAATGAAGGGAATGTTCTTACTGCTACAGCATGGCAGGATATCTGCACCAGATTCCATCGCATGAACCCTGAATCAGAAAAGGAATGCATAATAAGCGACCAGTATATTAAAGATCATATTCACGAAGCCAACCCGGCAGTCAGTTACAAATGTCCGCACGGACTTGTTGATAATGCCACTCCGATAATCATTGAAGGTGTTCACTATGGGAATTTCTTCACAGGCCAGTTTTTCCTTGAACCACCTGATCCGGATTTTTTTAAAGAACAGGCAAAAAGATTTGAATTTGATGAGAAAGAGTACCTGGAAGCAATGGAAAAAGTGCCTGTCTGGACAAAAGAACAGCTCAATAATTATCTTTTCTTTATTAAAGGGTTAATTAAAGTTATATCAGGCATGGGGTTGAGAACCCTTGAACAGAAAAAAGCGGCTAAAGTACTCAAAGCTTCTCAGGCTCTTTATCATGACCTGGTGGAAACAGCACAGGACCTGATATGGCAATGTGATGCTGAAGGCAGATATACCTATCTTAATCCTGCCTGGGAAAATGTACTGGGATATAAGACAGAGGAGATGATGGGGAAAAAATTCAGTGATTTTCAGACAAAAGAATGGGCTGACAGAGATGAAAAAGAATTTTCAAGGTTATTAAATGGCAATATTGTCAAAGGACTGGAAACAGTTCATATTGCAAAAGACGGCAGCAGGGTTAATCTTTTGTTCAATGCGAAGTTTGTGACAGATGACCATGGTACCATTATAGGTACAAGAGGAACAGCCTTTAATATTACTGATCTGAAAAAAGCTGAAAATGAACTGAGAGAAAAAACTGTGCAGCTTGAAATAATTAATAGCCATTTTACAGGAAGGGAACTGAAAATGATCGAACTCAAGAAAGAGGTAAATGAACTCCTCAGAAAATCGGGGAAAAAAGAGAAATATATAATACATGAATAGTACCGGATGAAATCATCAATTAAAGGTAAAAAGAGACAGGATGGGTCTGGAAGCAAAACAGTCCAGGGTGAAACTGAAGATAAATTCAGGCATCTATATGAAAATGCTCCCATTCCCTATCAGTCGCTGAATGAGGAGGGATACTTCAGGGAGGTAAATCCTGCCTGGCTAAGGATTCTGGGGTATCCAAGGGAGGAAGTTATCGGAAAATTCTTCGGCGACTTCCTTCATCCTGATTATAAACAGCATTTTGCCATAAATTTTCCTGCATTTAAAAAAAGAGGATATGTAAAAGATGTACAGTTCATGATCAGGCACAGGGGAGGGCATTATCTTCATATTTCTTTCGAAGGCTGCATAGGTTATAATACCGACGGCAGCTTCAGGCAGACATACTGCGTTTTCCAGGATATCACAGATCGTAAGAAATTTGAAAAAAGCCTTTTTGAGAGTGAAGAAAAATACAGGCTGCTATATGAGAATGCCGGCATGGGAATAGGTTATTATGATATAAATGGGAATATCATATCTTATAATAACCAGGCAGCTGAGCATATGAATGGTAAGCCTGAAGATTTTATTGGAAAAAATTTGAAAGATATTTTTCCTGAAAAGGAAGCACTCGAATATTATAACCGTATCCGGGCGACAGTCAATTCAGAACAGCCATTAACTTTCGAAGACTTTGTCCTCCTTCCCACCGGTAAAAAATATTTTCTCAGCAGGTACACTAAAATTATCAACTCCGAAAATGAAATTAAAGGCATACAGGTAATTTCCCATGATATAACCAGCCAAAAAAACACTGAAAATGAATTAAAGAATATACAATTAAGTCTTCTTAAAAAAATGGATCAGTATGAGTTGAGTGAGAAAACAAACATGATGGTTCTTGAGAAACTGGAAAAGAGCCGAATTGCCTCTCTTAACATTATGGAAGATTTTAGAGAAGAAATAGAATTCAGAAAAAGAGCGGAAGAGAATCTTAAGGCAAGTGAACAAAAATTCAGATCCCTTTTTGCAACCATGCAGGAGGGCTTTGCGCTTCATGAAATAATCTGTAACAGTAAAGGGGACCCGGTTGATTATCGTTTTCTAGACATAAATCCTGCCTTTGAACGATTGACCGGACTATCTGCGAAAGAATCAATTGGAAGAACTGTCAGGGAATTAATGCCCGGAACTGAATCATTCTGGATAAAGCAATACGGTATTGTTGCTCATGAAATGAAAGAAATCTCTTTTGAACACTATGCAAGAGAACTTAAGAAATATTTCCGGGTCCTGGCATTCAGCCCACAAAAAGGTCAATTTGCAACATTATTTGAAGATGTTACAGAGAGAAGAAAGAATGAAATTGGTATCAGGGAAAATGAGGAAAAATTCCGTGTCATATTCGAATCTGTCAGAAGCGGAATATTATACATGTCGGCAAAAGGAAGAATAATTGATGTCAACCCAGCTTTCGAAGAAATTACCGGGTATAAGAAGGAATACCTTACCGGCAGGAACGTACTGATGCTGGCTCAACAGGTTTTGTCAGGGAAAGATGCCAAATCAATTTTGAAAAGAGTCTCAGACGTAATAAAAGGAAAATCAATATCTTCATTCCCCTTCACTTTAAATGGCAAATATCTATCAGGAACTACATATTTTAATGATGCTAATAAAACAATAATTGCCCTGATCAGCGATCTGACAGAACAGAAAAAAGCTGATGATGAAAAACTAAAGCTTCTTTTGAGGCAGAAAGCCATCCTTGGTGCCGTACCCGATATAATTATGGAGGTTAACAGAGATAAGGTTTATACCTGGGCCAATGATGCGGGCTATTCTTTTTTTGGAAGGAATGTGATTGGAAAACCTGCCGAATATTTTTTTGAAGGAGAACAGGATACTTATCAAGTTGTTCAGCCTCTTTTTGAAGGAAAGGAAGCTCCGGTTTATGTTGAAAGCTGGCAACGAAGGAAAGATGGAAGTAAGAGATTGCTTTCCTGGTGGTGTAAAACCTTAAAGGATAATAAGGGATATGTTATTGGCGGACTCTCATCGGCCAGGGACATAACAGAAATTAAGATAAAAGAGGAGGAACTTGAACAGTCAAAGGAGCAGCTGGAAAAATTGAATCTCTATCTGCAGAGAGTAAGAGAAGAAGAAAGAAAGCTGATCTCAAGAGAGCTTCATGATGATTTGGGTCAGTTACTTACAGCTGTGAAAATTGACCTTTCATCGCTCAACCTTAGCACAGATGATAAAAGGAGTCTAAGAAATAAAATTGAAAAAATAAGCACCCTTGTAAATGATTCTGTTATCACCGTAAAGAGACTGACTTCGCAGCTCAGACCTCATATACTTGATGACCTTGGATTAGCTGCTGCCATTGAATGGTTCGCCTCTGAATTTCAGGAAAGGACAGGAATCCAGATGTATCTTAACGTCCATACGGATATTTCTCTTCCTCCGGACAATGAACTTGTAATATTCAGGATACTCCAGGAATCGCTTACGAATGTGGCAAAACACTCACAAGCTAAAACAACAACCATCAATTTTAGAAAACTCAGAGATCAGATTGTACTTGAAGTAATTGATGATGGCATTGGAATGAAGAATATTGAAAAAAGAGAAACAGTGTCATACGGGCTTCTCAACATGAGAGAAAGAGCTAAGGAGATAGGAGGCAGGCTGGGAATAGAATCACATTCCGACAGGGGAACCAGAATTAAACTCTTGATCCCCTTCAATTAGCATATCCCTTTTGATGTATTTGTTTCAGTTCCCGGTTACCAGCTTTAACTCCACCCTGAAGGTTGAACCCTTGTCTTTGCCAGGCGATTCAGCAACGATCTCACCTCCAATCTGCTGTACCAGCTTTTTAGCCACTGACAGCCCCAGTCCGCTGGAGTCCTCTCCTGCCGTTGGTCGGGGATTTAGACTAGTTATGATTCAAAACCAATAACTACTTGTTTTACTTTCTGCTTTTGATACACATAATCCCGAAAAGGATCCTGTCATCCATAAACAGGAAGAGATCTCTCCCCTGTAATCCTCAGATTAAATAAAAATCATGTCATCGCTAGTCCCTCGTGAGCGGGACGAAGCGATCTCTTCAATGGTAAGCAAATTCCAGTCAGTCCTTTGCCGTTTCTCATTCTTTTTTGTATCTTTATAAGTATCTAGCAAGCTCTGAGCAATGAGAATCCTTGTCACCGACGACCATAAAATAGTCAGAGACGGATTAAAGGAAATACTGGGCCATATCTCCTCAGTTGAGTTTATTGATGAAGCGAAGGATGGTAAGGAAGCTTTATTGAAGATTGAAAAACACAGATATGACCTTGTCCTCCTTGATATCTCGCTGCCAGACAAATCCGGTCTTGAAGTCCTTAAGGAAATAATCAGACGAAATCCAGGGCAGCATGTGCTTATGCTAAGTATGCACCCACAGGAACAGTATGCTATTAGAGCCCTTAAAACAGGAGCCTCAGGGTATCTTAACAAGGATACGGCATCTGAGGAACTTATCACAGCAGTAAAGAAGATCACTGGCGGAGAAAAATACATATCAGCCTCTCTTGCAATGAACTTAGCAAACCACCTTAATGACGATTTTACAAAACCTCTTCACGAGGCACTCTCCGAACGTGAATTTATAATTATGGTAAAAATCTCAAAAGGTGAATCACTGAAGGATATAGGCAGCGAACTATGCATATCTGACAAAACCGTAAGCACCTACCGCTCACGGCTAATGGAGAAGATGCATTTCAGGAATAATGCCGAGATCACACAATATTGTATTATGAACGGGATCTTGGAATGACGGCGAACGGCGAATGGCGCACGACTAACGGCTCCTGATAGCTATCGGGACGGTGGACGGCAAATGACCCGGAGGAGAGAAAATACAGGGGGATTACTTCGTCGCTTCACTCCTCGCAATGACACTACCTGAAATAAACAATCGTAAAAGATCTGAATCAATTCATTTGGAGTGCATTGTCATTGCGAGGAGGGCTGCACAGCAGACCGACGAAGCATTCTCGCTGAGCCACTAAACCTGCATTAAAACTTCTGTTAACGCAGTTTGTCGCTGCGCCACTACGCTTCACCCTGAGTTTGCCGAAGGGTGAGCCTCTGTGCCGTTAAGCCATTCCCCCAGCGTAAGGATTCCCCTACAAACATTTCAGCTTTTCCCTACAAAAACATAGCTTTTCCCCTACAGATTATTTTTCTGCAGGTTCATAACTTTACTGCCATAACCTAATCTAATGCAAGATGAAAGTCCTGATTGCCGATGATTCAAAACTGATGAGGGAAAGGATACGTGAATCCATTTCCATTTTCAGCGATGTTGAGATTGTATCTGAAACCGAGAATGGTATTTCCACTTTAAATGAAGTTGATAAACATAATCCCGACCTGGCCATTATTGATATCAGAATGCCTGATAAAAGCGGGCTTGAAGTATTAAAAGAACTAAGGGCGAAGAATAAGACTACCAAGGTGATAATACTTACAAACTATGCGTATGACCAGTATAAGGATAAGGCTTTTGAGAACGGGGCCAATTTCTTCTTCAGCAAATCGGAAGATTTCGACAGGATAGCCGCTGTGGTAGCCGGTATCTTAAGGAATGATTAACAAGTGATTAATATATGACACTTACAAATGAACATGAGAATTCACGTAATCAGGAAAAGCTGAAGTTCAAAACCTGCAAAGTAAGATATGAAAAAAACAGCAATAAAAACCAAAAAGATTAATAAGCAGGAGAGCGATATAAAATCTCAACTTTCAGAGGAAAGATTTTTATCAATAATTAATCTGACTGATCAGATAATCTGGGTCACCAATGCAGCAGGTGAAGTAAAAGAAGATATACCTTACTTCAGGAAGTTTACAGGGCAGACATACGACGAGGTAAAGGATACCGGCTGGGCAAATGCATTGCATCCTGATGATGTTGAGAATACTCTGGCTGTATGGACAAAAGCAGTGGAAGCCAGATCCCCTTATGAAACAGAATACAGGGTAAAAAGGCATGACGGCATTTACCGTTACCTTCTTGCAAAAGGCTTTCCTGTTCTTGGCAAAAATGGTGAAATACAGGAATGGGTGGGAACATGTGTCGATATTACAGAACGCAAGAATGCTGAAGAAATAAATAGAAAAAATGAAAAACGCTTCAGAGAGCTTATCGAATCGCTACCCCAGCTCTACTGGACCTGCAGCGTTGACGGTCCATGCGACTACCTCAGCAAACAATGGATTGATTATACCGGCATACCTGAGGAGAAGCAATTGGGATATGGGTGGCTTGACCAACTTCACCCGAATGACAAGGAGAGAACAGTGTCTGAGTGGATGGAGAACGTAAAAACAGGTGAAAGTTTTGATATAGAATTCCGGATAAGGAGAAATGACGGGATATATCACTGGTTCAAAACCAGGGCTGTACCAATGCGCGATGAGTCTGGTAAAATAACAAAATGGTTCGGTTCGAATACAGATATTGACGAAATTAAAAATGCAGGAGAACGTCTTCTGGATTTCAACAGGGAACTGGAAGCGAGAATTGATGAGAGAGCAAAAGAATTGCAGAAAAGCAAAAAGCTTCTGGATGAAACCGGTCGACTGGCAAGGATCGGTGGCTGGGAAATTGATCTGAAAGCAAATACACTGTACTGGTCAGAAGCAACATATAAGATACATGAAGTGGGACCTGATTTTAAGCCTGATGTTCAGACCGCAATTAATTTCTACGCCCCGGAAGCGGTTCCGGTAATCTCAAAATGCGTTCAGGATGCCATAACCGAAGGAAAACCTTTTGATGTTGAACTGCAGCTGATAACAGCAAAAAAGAACAGGCTTTGGGTGCGTGCCATTGGTGAAGCCTACAGGGAAAACGGAGAGGTGGTTAAGGTTGCAGGAGTATTCCAGGATATTGACCAGTCAAAAAAAGCCAGCATTGAACTGCAACTCTCAAAACAAAAGCTTTCACTTCATGCAAAAAATACGCCTCTTGCTGTAATTGAGTTCAGTGTTGATGGAATAATAACGGATTGGAATATTTCTGCAGAAAAAATCTTCGGATATTCAAAAGAAGAAGCTATCGGAAGTCAATGGACAATAATAGCCCCTGAAAGATTCCTTGGCAAACTTGAAGGCGTATGGGAATCAATAGTTAAACAGGAAGGAGGAACCAGGTCCACAAATGAAAATCAGACAAAGGACGGAAAAGTCATTATGTGTGAATGGTTCAATACACCTCTGGTTAATGAGGAAGGTAAAACAATAGGAATTGCTTCCCTTGTTTTGGATATTACTGAACAGCTAAGGGCAAATGATGAGCTCAAAATCCATCGGGATCATCTTGAAGAACTCGTTAATGAGAGAACCAGGGAACTTGATAATGCTGTTCTGAATCTTCAGCGTTCAAACCAGGAGCTCGAACAGTTTGCCTATGTGGCATCACACGACCTTCAGGAACCTCTTCGCATGGTATCGAGTTATACCCAGTTGCTTGAAAGGCGATACAAGGATAAGCTCGACCAGGATGCCAAAGACTTCATCAACTACGCTGTTGACGGAGCCAACAGGATGCAACGCCTTATTAATGACCTGCTCGAATTCTCAAGGGTTACCACTAAAGGAAAACCAATGGCAAAACTCGATCTGTCATCTGTACTTGGACAGGCTGTTTCAAACCTTCACAATAAAATTCAGGAAACAGGCTCAATGATTGTAAATGAAGACCTACCCTTTGCCTATGGCGACGAGAGCCAACTCGTGAGAGTCTTCCAGAACCTTATAGATAATGCTATTAAGTTCAGAGGTGCTGAATCACCGAGGATAAATATCACATCCAAAACTGTTGGCGATAAAGTCCAGATATCTGTTTCAGACAACGGCATCGGTATCGATAAGATATATAGCGAACGTGTCTTTACAATATTTCAAAGGTTACATGGCAAGACTGAATACCCGGGAACGGGAATAGGCCTTGCAGTCTGCAAACGTACTATTGAACGACACGGAGGCAAGATATGGTTCGAATCGGAACCGGGAAAAGGAACAACATTCTGTTTTACACTAAATACTAAATAATTACCGGATGGAAACTGAAAAATCTATTAAACCAATCGAGATACTTCTTGTCGAAGATAATCCCGGAGATGCCAGACTGGCAAAAGAAGCTCTTAAAGACAGCAAACTGAGTAACAATCTTTACATCGCTGATGACGGTGTGGAAGCCATGAATTTCCTTCGTAAAGAAGGTAAGTACGCTGATATGCCCAGACCGGATCTTGTGATCCTCGATCTCAACCTGCCCAGAAAAGATGGTCGTGAAGTCCTTGCCGAAATTAAAAATGATGATGACCTTAAAAGGATACCTGTGGTTATTCTTACAATTTCAAAAGCAGAGGAAGATATCCTGAGAACATATAACCTTCACGCCAACTGTTTCATTTCCAAGCCAATAGATCTTGATCAGTTCATAAAAGTAGTAAGGTCGATTGAGGATTTCTGGCTCACAATTGTAAAGTTGCCAAATGGTAAGTGATTAAAAGGGAAAATCGAGTATAAATAACCATAAAAATTAATTCAAATATTAAAATGAGATTCCTGGAAAAACCAATTGATAGTAACCTCATTGAGATACTACTTGTGGAAGACAGCCCCGGCGATGCAAGACTTGCCAGGGAGGCGCTCAAGGAGAGTACAATAAGAAATAATCTGCACCTGGTACAGGACGGAGAAGAAGCGCTTAACTTTCTTTATAAGAGAGGAAAATATGAAAATGCGCCTAATCCCGACCTGGTACTCCTCGATCTTAACCTGCCAAAGATAAGCGGTCACCAGGTACTTGCACAGATAAAATCTGAAGACAGGCTGAGAAAGATCCCTGTCGTGGTTCTTTCCATATCAAGATCACAAAAGGATATTGAAGATTCGTATAATCTTAATGCCAATTGCTATGTAACCAAACCACTTGACCTTAACGAATTTATTGAGGTTTTTGAAACGATTCAGAATTTCTGGCTAAGGACCGCAAAGCTTCCGGAAAGATCATCTTAAGTAAATTATGAATCAATGGAGGCAGTAAACTAATGATAAAAGAGCTTAACATATTGCTTGTTGAAGACAATGAGGGCGATATCAGAATAATAAAAGAACTCCTGAAGGATCAATCCCTTAAAACTATTGATGTTACCTGTGCCGGAAGTCTGAAATCTGCAATTGAATCTCTTTCTGAAAATAACTATGATGCCATACTTCTCGATCTTGGATTGCCTGACAGCTTCGGTATTGATACATTTATAAAGCTTAACCAGACTGTTTTTGATATACCGGCTACTATTATTCTTACAGGTCTTAATGATTCAGAAACCGGTCTGCTGGCTGTCAATAAAGGAGCACAGGATTATATTGTGAAAGGACAGATTGATTCAGAAAAACTTATTAAATCAATAGTTTACGGTACTGAGAGAAACCGGCTTAACACAGAATTGAAAAAACAGCTTGAGGCAAGAAAGAAAGCTGAGGATAATGCTGTAAGGATAAACAGATTGCTTAAAATACTCAGCAATACTAACCACGCAATTATCAAAATAAATAATAAAAGTGCTCTTATCGATGAAGTTTGTACAAACCTGGTAAAGATTGGAGAATTTTACCTGGTAGCCGGCACTTTCAAAGAAACAGCTGACAATTACAAAAAGTGCTTTGTCTCTGAAGGGGAATCAGATTGTGACGAAGCAACAAGGGTCTTTATAGAAGCCTGCCACAGGAAGGTACTCAAAACTTCAAAGGCTCTGATAATTAATAATCTGGGAGATCCCGGAGCAAAATATCCTGAAAATTCCAGATTCGACGGAACTCCGGGGTCATTAGCTGTTTTGCCTGTTGGAATTAATAAGGATGGGACAATTGCGATCTTCTCAGACAGGAGCAGCTTCTTTGATGAAGATGAACTGGAATTACTTTACGAGATTATTGACGACATAACCTTTGCTTTTTCAACTATTGAAAAAGCAGATGAAAAAAGTATTTCTGATGAAGAACTAAAGTATGCACAGAAGGCTGCCGTATCATTGTACAACCTGAGTCAGAAGACCGATCTGCCTGACAAAGAACTTATCCGCATTGCACTGGAGATGGCAGTTGAAATAACCAAAAGCAAATTAGGCTACCTGCATTTCGTGAATGAGGATCAGATAAGCCTTGACCTTTTTGCATGGTCAGAAGAGACGCTAAGAATATGCACAGCATCAAAAGACCCTCACTACCCGCTTTCATCAGCAGGCATTTGGGCCGATCCGGCAAGAACAGGTAGACCGGCAATACATAATGATTATGAAAACCATCCTGGAAAGAAAGGAGTGCCTGATGGCCATGTACAACTGTTCAGACATATGAGTGTACCGGTATCTGATGACAATAGAATAGTGCTGATTGCAGGCGTCGGAAATAAGGAAGAACCCTATACTGAAACCGATTCAAATCACTTTATGCTCCTGATGAATGAGATGTGGAAGATCATCATGAGAAACAGGATGATAGCAGAAATAGACTGGAGCAAGGAAAAGCTGGATCTGATAGCTAAAAGGACCAGCGCTGTGATGTACCAGACGAATAGCTCAGGCTCAGGCTTTGATTATATTCATGATGCAATTGAGTCTTTGACAGGCTATAATGTATCTGAAATAATGAGTTCCGGACTGGTACCATTGATAAGAAAAGCTGAACAAACAGACGGTGAAATAATCAGGGCTGACCTGCTCGGGGAAATGATGCTCGAAAAAACGTTGAAAGAATTTAACTGTGAATATCTGATTGAGACAAAAAACGGTGAACTTAAATGGCTGAATGACAAATCATTTCCCTTGCTGAATGAAAATGGCGGCTCCCTGGGAGCAATAGGTATTCTGCTCGATATTAGCAATATTAAGGAGTCAGAGATTGAACTCCAGACACAAAAAAGCAGGAGCGATCAGTTATTCTCAAATTCTCCTGTTGCGATTGTTCAGCTGGATGCAGAAGGGATAATCCTGAATACTAACTCAGGCTTTGAAAATATGTTCGGTTTTAATAAAACTGAGGTCATAGGTGAAATTCTTGATGAGCTCATTGTTCCTGATGAACTCAAAGATGAAGGCTTAAGCTTTTATGACGATACAGTAAAAGGGAGGGCATTAAGCAAAGAGAGCATACGTAAAAGAAAAGACAGTTCAGTCATATATGTGTCAGTTACCGGAGTCCCGATCAAATCGAAAGGTGAAATAACCGGCTATTTTGCAATGTACTCGGATATCACAAAACAAAAACTGGCTGAAGAAGCCCTGATAAAGGCACGCGATAAAGCTGAAGAAGGCGACAGGCTAAAGACCGCCTTTCTGCACAATATATCACATGAGATCAGAACACCGATGAATGCCATCGCCGGATTCAGCGCTCTTCTGTCGCAGCCAGGGCTCGATGAGGAAACAAGGAATTCATTTGTTGATACTATTGTGCAAAGCAGTGATCACCTTCTCAACATTATAAATGATATTGTTGAAGTATCAAATATTGAGGCGGATCAGGTTAAGATCACACGGGCTGAAGTGGATCTTAATGACATGATCGCAGACCTGGCTGAATCATACATGAACAGAATACAGAAAAATGATAAATCACTTAAAATATTTACTAAAATACCGGAAAACAGGGAAATAATAAACACTGATAGTTCAAAGTTAAACCGGGTGCTTTGTAACCTTCTCGATAATGCTATCAAGTTCACATCAAAGGGGAAAATTGAAGTGGGCTATAAAAGGTCAGGACAGCAGATAGAGTTTTTTGTTAGTGATACCGGCATAGGCATCAATGAATTGCACCTTAACAGGATATTTGACAGGTTC
Source organism: uncultured Rikenellaceae bacterium (assembly GCA_964387565.1). Taxonomy (GTDB): domain Bacteria; phylum Bacteroidota; class Bacteroidia; order Bacteroidales; family VadinHA17; genus LD21. The sequence goes on from CAYLYN010000031.1 coordinate 12,954, forward strand.
TACCAGGTTGAATATGCTGATAACAGGCAATATGAGGGAACTGGTCTTGGACTTTCGATATGTAAATCATACGTTGAACTTATGGGGGGAAAGATATGGGTCACTTCCAGCATGGGAAAGGGATCAGTATTCACATTCACAATTCCATCTGAGCAGTTAAGCCGGACCGGAACAGCAGGTCTCTCATCCCCTGAGAAAGGGGTTGATGTTGGAAAAGGGAGGAAAATACTTGTGGCTGAAGATATTGAAAGCAATTTTAAACTTATAAAATATTTTCTTTCAGGATTTGATCTTGAGATTATTCATGCGGAAAACGGCAAGGAAGCTGTTGACCTGATAAAGCAGTACAGTGACATTAACCTTATACTGATGGATATAAAGATGCCTGTTATGGACGGATTTACTGCTGTGAAAATCATCAGACAGTTCAATGAAAGTGTGCCGATCATTGCCCAGACAGCCTTCGCTGATGACAGTGCAGCCATCCTGTCCTCAGGTTGTAACGGTTTTATTTCCAAACCGTTTCAGAAACAGCAACTGATTACAGCAATAAATGATTTTTTAAGGATATGATGTAGATGATTTACACAATTGAATTACCAACCTGAAAAAATTCATTTGCATGATTAAAACCAGCAGAACAAAGGCAGAGCTGATCAGGGAGAATGAGGAACTGCATGAAAAACTACGATTGATCAGTAATGAAGCGCACAGCATTGCTCTGAATGAGAAATTCCTGGAATATCAAGCATTCACCGAATCCTCCCAGGATCACATTTTCTCAATTGATAAAGACTTCAGGGTTTCAATTGTCAACAGGCGGGCGGCAATGGCTTTCAACTCAGAACCGGACAAACTGGCCGGGAAGCATATAATGGAAATATTCCCGCCGGAAATTGCGGAAAACCAGATATCAAGCCTCAAAAAGGTTATATCAACCGGGATACCTGTAACTATGATATCCGAATCTGCTTTCCCCGGCGGCAAAGTCTGGCTCGACACTTCACTGATCCCTGTGAAAAATGACAAGGGGGAGATAATATCAGTAATGGGTATTTCAAGAGATGTGACATTGCAAAAAAACTCAGAAATAGAACTAAAAAAGAGTGAGGAAAAATACAGGGATCTTTATGATAATGCCCCTGATATGTACTGTTCAGTTTCACCGATTACTTCAGCAATTATCGAATGTAATAAGACTCTTTTCGAAGCAACCGGCTATACAAAAGAGGAAATAATAGGAAAACCTGTTTTTGAAATGTACGATCCCTCCATGCTAGTTGAAGTTAAAGAAGCATTTGACCAGTTCAGTAAGACAGGTATGGTCAGAAATAAAGAATTACTGCTAAAGAGAAAGGACGGATCAACCATCAACGTGAGCCTTAATGTGAACTCTGTCAGGGATAAAGACGGCATTATTTTGCACAGCATGTCGGCATGGAGGGATATTACTGAACAGAAGAAAGCACAGGAATCGCTCAGGAGGTCTGAGGCTTCCATGAAGATGATCCTCGACTCATTGCCATTCGGGACAATGATCGTAGGGAGGGATAAAAGAATAAGATCACTGAACGAATCTGCCCTGAAACTTATGGGTTACAGCTCTTTCAGTGAAGTTGAAGGGAAGCTATGCCACGATACCATGTGCCCTGCCGAAAAATGTGAATGCCCCATCCTCGATCTCAGTAAAAATATTGATAAATCAGAAAAGATATTGATTACAAGGGAAAGTAAGGAGATCCCAATCCTGAAATCAGTTATTCCCGTAACAATCGACAATGAAGAAGTCCTGCTTGAGTCTTTTGTAGATATTTCGAATCTCAAGCAGCTTGAAAGGGAAAGAGAGCTGGCATTCGAGGAACGCGATCGGTTCTTTAAAGAATCTCTCGGTCTGCTCTGCTTAGCAGGAACAGACGGATACTTCAAACGATTAAATCCTGCCTGGTCTGAACTGTTGGGGTACACTCTGGAGGAGTTGATGGAAAAACCCTTCCTTGATTTTATTCATCCTGAAGATGTAGATACTACTCTGAAAGAGGTCGCAAAACTAAAAACAGGTACACCGACAATAAGTTTTTTAAACCGCTACAGGTGTAAGAACGGGACGTATAAATGGCTTAACTGGAATACAAGTCCTTTTGGAGATATTCTGTATGCATCAGCTACCGACGTTACAAAGTTAAAGGAAACTGAGGAAAAGCTCAGGACGATTGCTGAGGACCTGAGAAAATCGAACGAGGAACTGGAACAGTTTGCCTATGTCGCATCACATGACTTGCAGGAGCCTCTCAGGATGGTGGCAAGCTTTACACAACTCCTCGAATTAAGATATAAAGACCAGCTCGATGAAAAAGCAAATAAATATATATTTTTTGCTGTTGACGGAGCCAGAAGGATGCAGCTTCTGATCAATGACCTGCTCGATTTCTCAAGAATCTCAACAAGGGGAGAACCTTTTAAGGATATCAGCTGCGAAACTGTCCTTAAAAAGTCCCTAGACTCTTTAAAACTGCTTGCAGAGGAAACAAAGGCAAGTATAACTCACGACCAACTACCTGTAATAAAAGCAGATATGGCACAATTAGAGAGACTTTTCCAAAACCTTATCGGCAATGCAATGAAATTCAGAAAAAATGATTCTTCTCCTGTTATTCATATATCATCGGAGGAATTAACCGACAGGTGGAGGTTTTCAGTAAAAGACAATGGTATCGGAATACCTGATGAGTTCAAAGAAAAGGTATTCGTTATATTTCAAAGATTACACGGGAAGGATAAATATCCAGGAACAGGGATTGGCCTTGCTGTTTGTAAAAGAATTGTCAACAGACATGGCGGAGATATCTGGTTTGATTCTGATCCATTAAAAGGAACCATATTTTACTTTACAATTAAGAAATGATATTAACTGGTAAATACCTATAACCGACATGAAAAATAAGAAAATAGTAAAAACAGCAGATATACTCCTGGTGGAAGACAGTTTAGGGGATGTGGAGCTGGCAAGAGAAGCCCTTGAAAACAGTAAAATGATCAATAATCTATTTGTCGTCAATGATGGTATTGCCGCAATCGACTTCTTACATAAGAAAGGTGAATATACAGACGTTCCCCGCCCCGACCTGATTCTTCTTGATCTGAATCTTCCAAAGAAAGATGGAAGAGAAGTATTAAAGGAGATAAAAACAGATGAAAACCTGAAAAGAATACCTGTCGTTGTCTTAACTACATCCCGTGCCGAAGCTGATGTATTTAAAACATATAACCTCGGTGCCAACTGCTATATAACAAAACCTATCGATCTTAGCCAGTTCTTAAATGTAGTAAAATCTATTGAGGATTTCTGGATGAGCATAGTTGTACTGCCTAATGGATCAAACTAAATGGAGAAGATAAATATCCTTCTGGTTGAAGATAATCCTGGCGATATATTCATAATCGAGGAGATGCTTGCTGAGGTCAACAGGTTTGATTATACGCTTACTATAGCGACATCTCTGGCAGAAACAACTGAATATCTGAAATATAAAATTTTCAACTTAATTATACTGGATCTGGGTTTGCCTGACAGCTATGGCATCAATTCCTTTAAGAAAATTTATGAGGAAAATAACGACATCCCTATTCTTGTAATAACCGGACTTGAAGATGATGAAACCGGAAAAAACGCAATGCGGCTTGGAGCGAAAAACTATCTTATTAAAGGTAGGTTTGACAATGAGCTACTCTCAAGGACTATCTTATATGCAATAGAGAGCCAGAATTACCTGAACCGGATCCGCGAGAATGAAGAATTAATTTTCTCTTTCATAAATGCCGCAACTGATCAGTTTGCTTTGCTTAGTGAAGATTTTCAGATACTAATTGCAAATGAAGCAATGTCAAGATTCTGGGAAACAGACGACACAAAGATTTTAAGTAACAAGATTAGCAAGATACCGTGCGGTACAGAAAATACGGAAATAATAAATTGCTTTAAGGAGGTTCTGAAAACAGGAGAGCCTCAGATATTCAGCGAAGTCAGGCTAGATAGAAAGGAAAAATCAAAAACACTTCATTTAAAAGTGTTCAAGGTCATGAAAGGGCTGGGTATAGTAATGACTGATATAAGTGAAATAAAGGTAGCTGAAAAAGAATTGAATGAGAAGAATATACTTTTACAGGAAGCCAACACTTCAAAGGACAGGTTGTTTTCAATCATTGCCCATGATCTGAAAAGTCCTTTCCAGGGTTTTTTACAACTGACCGAATTAATGGCTGATGAAAATGAGACCCTTTCAGTAAAGGAGCTCAGGGAATTCAGTAAATCCATCAACAACACAGCCAGAAACCTTTATATACTTCTGGGAAACCTTCTTGAATGGGCAAGTCTGAACAAGGGATTACTTACAGTAACTCCCAGTGAATTCAATATATATGATGTTGTAGCCGAAAATTTCATACTTGTCAGGGAAAGCGCAATTCAGAAAGAAATCCTCATCGAAAATAAAGTCCCCACAGACGAGAAAGTCTATGCAGATAGAAAAATGATAGACACAGTAATCAGAAACCTGCTGTCGAATGCTATCAAATTTACGGAAAGAGGAGGAAGAATAAGTGTTACCTCTCTGAAAAATGATGACGGATCGACAGAAATAGCTGTCCGCGATTCTGGTATCGGTATATCACAGGAAAAAATTGGAAAATTATTCAGTCTGGGCGAAAATAAGGGACGAAAGGGAACCGAAGGTGAGTTAAGCACGGGACTTGGATTGGTTCTTTGCAGGGAATTGATCGAAAAGAACAAGGGGAAAATCAGGATCGAAAGTGAGGAGGGAAAAGGAAGTATTTTCTTTATAAGCATCCCGGGCAGGCAGACCCTTTCAAGACAGGTCAGTGATTGCCGCGAGGGTTAAAAACAAGACAATAATCTAAGAATGAAAAAAATATTGGATAAGCTAGAGAGCAAGGATGAATTTATCGGATTTCTGTCTGCTTTTACAATTGATGCAATTATAATGATTGATCATGAAGGCAGGATAAGCTTCTGGAACGAAGCCGCAACAAGGATATTCGGATACAGTGCGGAAGAAGTAAAAGGACTCGACCTGCACAAGCTGCTGGCGCCAGAAAAGTATAACTCTCAATTCAATAAAGCATTCGCACATTTTAATAATACTGGAGAGGGGAATGCCATTAACAGAACAATTGAGCTGAACGGACTCAGAAAATCAGGTGAGGAATTCCCGGTCGAATTGTCGCTCGGCTCGATTAAAATAAAAAACAGATGGCATTCAGTGGGTATAATAAGGGACATAAGCGAGCGTAAAAAGGCAGAACAAAAGGTAATTGATTCGGAAGCCTACTTCAGGACTCTTGTTGAAACATCACCTGATGCCATAATAACTACTGATATTGAAGGAAATATCTCATTTGCTTCCCAGAAAGCCAGGGAATTGTTCGGTGTCCCTTCAGATGAATATGTAATTGGGACATCAATTTTTCAATGGGTAGATACTGCTTCACATGACAAAGCTGTTGAAAGAATGAAAGGTATTTTCAACGGTTCAATTCAACCCGGCATAAATGAATATAACCTGAAAAAATACAACGGAAGACCCATATATTGTGAAGTATCTTCTTCTCCTGTAAGAAATGCCGAGGGAAACACATCAGGCCTTATTGTTGTTGTGCATGATATCACGAGAAGAAAAAGGGTAGAGCGTGAACTTATAAAGGCCAAGGAAAAGGCTGAAGAGAGCAACAGGCTGAAAGACTCCTTTATTCAGAATATTTCGCATGAAATAAGGACCCCCATGAATGCAATTGTTGGATTCAGTGCCCTGCTCAATGATCCCCTCCAGCCTGAGTCAGATAAGAAGGTGTACACAGCCAGTATTGTGGAAAGTACAAACCAGTTGCTTTCGATCGTTACTGATATTGTCGACATATCAAATATAAGTTCAGAAGTTGTAAAATGTAAATGCATTAAAATAAGTCCGGATGATATACTGAAAAAGGTTTTCTCAGTATTCATTCGTAAGTCAAAAGAAAAAAACCTGATTTTCAATATTGAAAACCGGATTGAGACCACTGATGTAAAAGTTGTTGCAGACAGGTACCTCCTCGAAAAGTCTTTATCCCATCTTGTCAGTAATGCAATTAAGTTTACAGAAAAAGGGACTGTTACGATAGGCTGCCTGCATTTTAATAAACAGGTAAGGTTTGTTGTCAGGGATACAGGTATAGGTATAGAACCGGAATTTCACGAAAGGATTTTTGAACCATTCTTTCAGGTTGAAAGCAGTGCTTCAAGAAAATATGAGGGAACCGGACTGGGTCTGTCAATAGCAAAAGCTTATGTCAATCTGCAGGGAGGGCAGATCAGCCTTAAATCGGTTCCGGGGACCGGCTCTGAATTTGCTTTTGCACTACCTTCGGTATGTCAGGGATGCCAAGAGAAGATTGAACAGGTGATACCAAAAGAATGGGGATTGAAAACAATACTGGTTGCAGAGGATGATAATAATAATTTCAATCTCATATATGCTTTCCTGAAAGATAAGGAGTTTGTAATTCTGAGGGCACTTAACGGACTAGAAGCCGTGGAGATAATGATGTCAGGAAAACAAATAGACATGATCCTGATGGACCTGAGAATGCCTGTAATGGATGGGATTGAAGCCACCAGGCAGATCAGGGAACTCTATCCACAAATACCTGTAATTGCCCAAACAGCATATTCAGAAGAGAGGGACAAAGCCAGGGAATATGGATTTTCAGATTATATAGTGAAACCATTTACAAAAGCTCATCTTTCCGAAGTCATTTCAAAATACCTGTAACAGGATAAGAAAGTTGCATAACCTGAAAAATCATTCAATACTTCTCAGGCACAAAGGTCTGTTCTGTAACCGGTGGCCTCACATATGCAGTATCATGCTTTAAAGGAGGCAGCTTAAATGGTTTAGGAGTCAGATCCTTATAAGGGATAAGTGAAAGCAGGTGGGTTATACAGTTAAGCCTTGCTCTCTTCTTGTCGTCGGCATGTACCACATACCAGGGTGATACTTTTGTATCAGTATATGCAAACATCCTGTCTTTTGCCATTGAGTAATCGACCCATTTGTCGCGCGATTCAATATCCATCGGGCTTATCTTCCACCTTTTTGTCGGATCCTTGATCCTGTCCTGGAATCGCTTTTCCTGTTCATGGTCACTCACAGAGAACCAGTATTTTATCATAATGATATCTGATCTGATAAGCATTTTTTCATACTCAGGACAGGCTCTCAGAAATTCTTCATACTCTTCATTTGTACAAAAACCCATTACCTTCTCTACACCGGCCCTGTTATACCAGCTCCTGTCGAAAAGAACAATCTCACCTCCTGCCGGCAGATGCGGAACATATCTTTGAAAATACCACTGTGTTTTCTCCTTTTCAGTTGGAGTTCCAAGAGCTACAACCCGGCATATACGGGGATTCAGGCATCCGGATATTGTTTTGATTACTCCTCCTTTACCTGCAGCGTCTCTGCCTTCAAAAATAACCACAACCTTAAGCTTCTGAGCTTTTACCCATTCCTGCAGCTTGATAAGTTCAATCTCAAGCTCTCCTAATAACTTTTCATATTTTTTCCTGCTAAGCTTCTGCTTCTTTTCAGGCTCTATATCATGATAGAGCTTTTCATCATTACTTCCTTTATGTTTTTCCTGATCCTTATGTTTCTTCTTATCCTGTTCTTTTGCCATGGTTGCGAATTTTTTAGGATTAATTAGGAAATTTAGGAAAAAAAAGTGAGATCAGGAAATAAATGATGAAAAATGAGGATGTAGAAAAAGTCAAAATATATCAACCGCAAAGGGCTCAAAGAAAAATCGCAAAGTACGCAAAGGACTGAATTTATTAACTTTAGCTTTGCGCTCTTAGCGACACCTTAGCGTTCTTTGCGGTTAAAAAAACTTTTTCAACATCCCCTGCTACTGGATAAAAGGAATTGAAAGCGGATATCTGAACAGCTCACCTTTGGGCGCCTTGACGCTTGCAATAATGATACAGACCACTTTCAGTATGCTTAAAATAACGATTATTGGAATCCCAATAACGATGAATATGAGCGGAATAGCCAATACCATATAAAGCAACATGGAAAGCTGAAAATTAAGAGCATTTTTTCCATTAAGGTTAATCCATTCCGATTCATCCTTTCTGGTTAACCAACAGACAAGCGGACCAATAATCCCACCAAAGGGGAAAAAGAATGCTGCAAATGCCGACAGGTGACAAAGCATTGACCAGTTTCTTTCAGTTTCAGATAATATTCTATTCTCTTCCATGGCTTCTGCTCTATAAATTTAACATTACATTTCCCGGGGTAATCCACTTTATAAAGAAACAAATTTATGTTTCGCAATCCATCGGGATACCTTGGTTAACTAAAAGACGTTGTAATCCGTCTGATGCTGCATGAAAACTACTTGGATAACCTTTTCAGATCATCAGCAAGCAGCCCATTGGGATCAGAATCTTTAATTTTATGCTGATGATAATAGTACATATCTGAATCGTCTGTACCAATAAGCATCTTAAAGCAGAGACCAGCATTCTTCTCCTCACGCGGGCCAACCTTATGAAGAATAAGAGTATTTGGAGTCTTTTCCTGAATAGCCTTAACAATTTCCTCCTCACTTACAATTTTGACATCGTATGGATAAATAGCTTTGATCTTGTCGATAGTTGATACTTCGGGTGCCAGGTCTTCCTCCTTTATAAGAATGGTCTTGTTTTTCACCTTCGGAATATTTTCATTGTAATATTTCAGGTATTTCCTTCCTGTAAGAGAAGGATCATCACTGATCATCTGCGCATGTTTCTGCATAAACTGAAGAATAGCTCCAAACTTATAGTTATACTCATAATCATCCTCGCCTGCAAACGATAAAGGGATAGCGCAAATTTCAGGAAGCTCACCGAGCTTGCTCACATTTTTTCCCTGCAACAGGTTAAGGAAATTATAAAGTGTATTTGCTTTGTCCTTTTCATAATTAGTCTGTGTAAGTACAATAAATGAATAGGCAGGATCGCGACGCATTTTGTTGAATTCCTGAACTGAAATCATCTGGTAAGGAGTAAGAGTCCAATATTTTTTTACAGCTTCCTTAATGAATACATTGTACGAGGAGAACTGATCCTGCTCCAGAACAACACACGTCTTTGAAGCCATGAACTGCTTTATCTCTTCTTTATCAGGAAATGGAGCCTGCCCGCTCAGGAGCAATGTGGAAAAAAGCAGGATTACTGCAGATAATTTTGTTTTCATCATAATATAAATTTGATTTTAATGGTATGATAGCCTGTCCCGTTTAAGCGGGAGAACCACACATGATTTAAAGTTATTTTATTAACTTGTTTGTGACTGTGATCAATCATGTGGGCTTCATATTTATAGAATTAATCGACAGGGACGTAAAGTGGATTTTTCTCATTGAATTTTCGGATATAAACAAACATGAGATCCTTCTTCTTACTTCGTGATAACTGAACGTACTCTTCATAGATTTCAGGATCTTTCATCAGAAGAAGCTCTGTGTTTTCAACATCAAACTCCATTACCTTGCCTGTTTCCCAGTCTATTATAAACTGTCGCAATTCAGTTCTTGTCGGTGTTGATCGCCTGTACGGAGAATAATACGGACTGTAGTAAGAGTATGGCGAATAGTAGCTTCCGTAAGAATAGGGAGAATAGTAGGGATCATAATACCCGTATGGAGAGTAAGGGTAATTATAGTATCTGCTGTCCTCAGTTGTTATATCTGCAACAAAATGACAGATATTTCCCACAAAGGTGATCCGGTTGAAACCCTCCTGAACCTGAATATAAAGTATTCCATTTCGTGCATATCCCCAAATTGCATTTTTGTCAATCTCCTGCCTTACACCTATATCATCATAATAGTAAACCTTGTCCATCTCAAAGATCTTCCTGAAGAACTCCCTGTCGTTGTAATCAAATGAGGTAAGCAGTTTTGCTTTTGGAATGGGTTTATTCTGTTTTACCATTTCAAAATCAAGAAATATTCCGTCCCTGAATTTGAAATCAGGAGTGTATTTCGCCATACCCTCCTTCTCCTGGTCCTGACCATTCATGGAAAAAAGAAAGGAGCTGCAGATAAATATCACTAATACACTTACAAATCTCACTGACATATTATTTTCAATATATATCTTAATCTGATATTCCAAATTTCATACCACAAAGGCAAATTTAGTGATTTAACTCAAAGGTAGTTAATTTAAATATATGTAAATTTTAAGCATTATTTTGATTAATTTTACATGTTACCAATTAACAGGATATGAGTATTGAAGATGCTGACAGCAGCAATGAAAGCAAATCCGGCATACAAAATGTGGATTTTTCAGCCGGAAAGATAAGACTCATTGAGAGATACCTCATCATTTCAATGTTTTTTCTGTTAGCTGCGATTTTACTTTTAGTGATCGGACAGCTACTTATTTCCGGATGCTTCATATTTGCCTCAATATCTCTTGGTCTGGTAGTCTTCAGAAAGATAACACAGCTTAACAGAAAATATATATCTTCTATAAACTCCTTCCTTAAGACTGACAGCAGGAAAGACAGAACCATTACTGATTTTTCCCATAAGATAAGAGAACCTCTGAATAACCTTGTTCTGACATCCGAAATGTTCACCAAAACTGATCTCAACAGTAATCAGAAAGAACTTATGGAGAGTTTTATTTCCTCCACAAAAAGCATGATAAACACTGTTAATGAATTAACAATGGAGTCTGCTGAACAGATGAGTTATGAATCGCGAAGGCATATACAGTTCAATATCGGCTCCACGATTGATCATGTTGTTGAGTTATATAAACTGAAAGAAAATGTAAATATTGTTTTTTCTGTAAATATACTGGATACAGGCAGCCTTGATTACATTGGTGACCCTGTAAGTCTTAAACAAATATTACTTGAATTATTCGGCCGTATCGAAGAACATAGTCAGACCAGGAAGGCCAATGTTATGATAAGTCTTCAGTCAGAAAAGGGAAACTCCAACGAAGATCTTCTTAAAATAACAATAGAGGTTGATAAGAATGTATTGCTTATTGACGAGGGGAATATTGAAGGAAGTAATGCTGCAAGGCTGATATCGCTTATAAAAGGTAAATATTATCAGCACTCAGGTACAAATTCAACATCTTTGGATATATTCTTTAAAATCCGGGCAATTACCCCAAAAACACTTGAAAGTACAACCTCCAGGAAAATCGGTGATCTGATTAAAAAGGAAAAGGTACATAAACAACTGAAGGATCTTAACCTGCTCCTTGTTGAAGACAATATTATCAATCAGAAAATAACACTTTTGACTTTAAGTCCGTTAGTTAAAAACATTGATGCTGTTTCCAATGGCAAGGAGGCACTTGACAAATTTGGCACCAATAACTACGACCTTATACTCATGGATATACAAATGCCGGTTATGAGCGGACTGGTGGCAGCTGAAAAGATCAGGAGACTGGAATTAACAACCAATACACGCATTCCCATGATTGCAATAACTGCAAATGCAATGATCGGGGATAAAGAAAAATGTATGTCTGCAGGCTTTGATGACTACATTACAAAACCTTTCCAGCCTTCGGTACTGATTGAAAGAATCCTGAAACATGTTTAGGAGTTCCGTGGTATCGGTCTGAATCCGATAACCATTATATCATCTACCTGAGGATTACGTCCCATCCATGTACTCATATTATCTTCAAGGATAGTCTTCTGATCATCTATCGGGAAATTATGTATTGTAAGTAGCAAGTATCTGAAACGTCTGTACATAAACTTTCTGTTTTCGCTGCCTCCGAACTGATCAGCATAGCCATCTGAAAACAGATAAAGCATATCGTCCTCAGTCAGGGCAATCTTATTATTGGTATATGGTAATCCTTCAGGATTCATCCCTATAATTATCTTATCTCCCTTCAGTTCAATAAGATTATTATTACGGATAAGGTAAAGCGAAAAAAAGGCACCTGAATATTCAACACTCCTGGTTTTCATATCTATAATGCATAAACCGATATCCATTCCATCCCTTATGATCGTACCGATATTCTTTTCGCTGGAGAACATTTTTTCAAGTCCTTTATTCATTACAGCGAGTATTTCTGAAGGATTTTCAAAACCATCTTCATTAATTGCCTTATTCAGAATTTCAATACCAATAATTGACATAAGTGCACCCGGCACTCCATGTCCGGTACAATCTGCAGCAACGACAAAAATTTTATCACCTTTATCACCTATCCAGTAAAAATCGCCGCTTAGAATATCCTTTGGCTTGTAATATATAAATGATTCCCTGATATGGCTTCTGAAATATTCTTCGGAAGGCAGAAGCGCTTCCTGAATTCTTTGTGCATAGATAAGACTGTCAGTAAGGCTTTTATCTCTTAATTCCAGGGTTGCTTTCTGTACTTCAATCATATTCAGTGCAGCTTCCTTTTCTTTCAGAAGTTTCCTGCTAATCGACAGTCGCTTAATAAGCAGTAACAAAAGAATTAATGTAATGAAAAAGGTAACGACAGTAGATAAAATAAAACCCTTGTCAAAAGAATCCAGAATGTTAAGATCTGCATTTAAAAATCCTTTTGATATTGCTCTGTTTTGAGAAAGGATCCAGAGATAAAATATTGTAACAATTCTCCACATCAGAGAACAAAAATAGGCTATTTAACTGAAGTTACACAATTTATATCACTCCGGACTAACTGAAATTTCGTCATTTCCATTCCTCTTTAGCAACAGATATTTTCGGGAGGGTGACGGGATAAGCGGACCCAGACCCAGTGAATCCCACATCCTGTCGATATAATCTATTGTAGTTTCATCGGAACACACAATATTTGGCCATTTTCTTGGAAATCCTCCCTTTCTGTATAACTTGATTGTAGCGTCGATCATAAGAACAGAGGAGGAAATGTAAATATGATCTCTCTGAGGATCAGAATTACCCAAAACCTGCCATGCCACAGTAAAAAGATCGTCAGTATCGACTGTATGATCAACAACGAGTATTAGCCCGGAACCTGATACCAGGTTCGTCTTGCTTAAATGCCCGACAACCTTTTCAAATATTCCGGAATCTCTTGTTCTGTCGACAGATAATATAGCGATCGGGATCCCTATGGATGTTAATTTCTGATTCAAAGCAGTTACAAGAAAATCCCTGAACATCTTATCAGTATCCGCAATGGCAAATTCAGGCTTCTTATCCGGGTTATTGACCAATGATAATTCTTCAGTAAGCTTTGAAGTGGCATCAATACCCATCTTGCCTCCGAAGGAAAATGTATCTGAAGAATGATCAAGAACATCGAGAGGCCCCCTGCTGAATAAGATATCATTCTTAATGTCAATATTCCTGAAGATATGAATAGTCAGCTCCTTATAGTTCCTGATATCAACCTCACCATTAACAACGATCAGATACTTAGTAAACATCATCTGCCCTGTTCCTAGAAGCGAACTGATGACTTTCATCCCCTGTCCCGGATAACTCTTGCTGATTTTAACAATCATAAGGTTATGGGCAACACCGGCTTCAGGGAGGTGGAAATCAATAATTTCCGGCTGCAGGGCCATTTTCACAGGTGCCAGAAAGATACGTTCGGTAGCCCTGGCAAGCCAGGCATCTTCCTGGGGAGGAATCCCCACTATAGTAGCAGGATAAACAGCATTCTGCCGGTGAGTTATACATGTTACATGAAACTTTGGATACCAGTCGGCAAGAGAATAGAATCCTGTATGATCACCAAAAGGGCCTTCCCATACTAACTCTTCTGAAGGATCAACATACCCCTCAATAATGAAATCTGCATCGGAAGGAACGTAAAGGTCGTTGGTAAGGCATTTTACCAGTTTTACTTTTTCCTTCCTGAGGAATCCGGCCAGAATATATTCATTTATATTCTCAGGCAATGGTGCTGTTGCAGAATAGGCATAGACCGGATCACCTCCGAGTGCGACTGAAACCGGCATTTTCTTTCCAGTTCCTTTCCATGCTTCGAAATGGCTGGCACCAGTTTTATGTCTCTGCCAGTGCATCGCAGCTGTATTTTTTCCCAGAACCTGAATCCTGTACATCCCTACATTAGATTTACCGGTTTCGGGGTGAACAGTATGAACCATTGGAAGTGTAATAAATCTGCCTCCGTCGTATGGCCAGCATTTTAGGACAGGTAATATTCCAAGGTCAGCATCCATGTGTACAACCTGCTGACAAGCACCTCTCCTTTCAGAATAAGATGGCATTACAGATGCCAGTCCCATAAATTCAGGCAACAACTTTATTTTGCTCAACAATGAATTACTTTTACCTGTAAGTTTATTGAATAATTGTTCAATCTCCTTCCCTGCCTCATCTATGCTTTCCCTGCCAAGTGCCATCAGCATCCTCTTATCGGATCCGAAAGCATTAATCAGAATCGGGAATGAGGTGCCTGTATTTTTGAACAGCAATGCCCTGCCATTTGCTTTTGTAACCCGGTCGGTTATCTCTGTGATCTCAAGGACAGGATCAATAAAAGGTTCAATTATTATAAGTTCATTTTCCTGGTCAAGTTTCTTAATAAAATCAGACAGTTGTGAATATGCCATACCAGTTTGAGTAGTTTATTTATCAAAGATATTCAATAAGGTGACAGATAATATACAGGGTATTAAAAAAGGGGATGTATAAAAACAATGATGGGAACTAATCGCTAGGAGTAGTTCCCATCCATCGCCTGCAACCGAGGCTGCTTGCGATGTCAGATTACTGTTATTCTGACCGGCTGCATGCTAAGATACAAGATCCGCTGTGCAACCCATGGCTTTCCGGTTAAGCCTGTTACAGCAAAACCTTCCGGCTGTCCCTTCTCCCGCTTACGCGGGATTCCAGGATGAAGTGTCATTCAGGCTCTTTTGCTCGCTTCCCGAAGGTAGTGGCATCAGTTTCAGATAACCATTGGCCGAAGCCCTTCATTTTCTGAAGCCCTGTGACTCAATCGCTTAAAGAACGTTTCCGGTCTCATGTGATCTTCTGAACATCCGGGGCGCGGAGTCCCGTAGTTCAGACTTCGGCTCTTGTGTTGCGCAGACCCGAGGGTCTGAAAGAGACAGTTCGTGATTCAATTAAGTACCTTTCCCAGTCTCCGCATCATTCGAGCAGTCTTTTATCGCTCACCTGATAAATCAAATTTAATATGAGAATCGTCTAAATGCAAGTTTCAGTAAGCGTTGTTGTACACGCGATATAAACATAAGATATTAACAATTGTTAATAACGTCGGTAAAAGCGCCCCCTGGCCGCTTTGCGGCCATCCCCCTGAAGGGGGACTAAAACCGTCACATAACTTAATCTACTCATATCTTGAGATTTAGCCCCCCTCTAGGGGGGTTGGGGGGCGAAACAAAAAAGGCCGTCCTTTCAGACAGCCTTCTATTATGACAAGTTTTATTTACTTCTTATACCCATACACTGCCAGATCACCCAAAGCTTCTTCGATTCTAAGCAGTTGATTGTATTTACATATCCTGTCGGTTCTGCTCGCAGATCCGGTTTTGATCTGACCTGAATTGGTAGCTACTGCTATATCAGCAATCGTGGAATCTTCAGTTTCTCCCGAACGATGAGAGGTTACTGTTGTGTATCCGGCACGATGAGCCATTTCTATACACTGGAGAGTTTCTGTCAGACTTCCGATCTGATTCACCTTGATCAGAATTGAATTGGCACAACCCATGTCGATCCCCTTTTTAAGGTACTCAACATTGGTAACAAATACATCATCACCAACAATCTGTATCTTCCTGCCCAGTCTTTCGGTCATCAACTTCCAGCCATCCCAGTCACTTTCAGCCATTCCGTCTTCAATAGAATCAATAGGATACTTGTTCACAAGCTGTTCAAGGTAATCGACCTGTTCCTTTGAAGTTCTTCTGGCACCCTTGGGGCCTTCAAATTTTGAATAGTTGTACATACCTTCCTTATAGAACTCTGATGCGGCGCAATCAAGTCCGATAGTAATATCACTGCCGATCTTGTAACCTGCTGCTTCAACAGCTTTCATTATAGTTTCAAGAGCGTCTTCTGTACTATCAAAATTAGGTGCAAATCCACCTTCATCACCTACTGCTGTACTCAGCCCTCTTTCCTTAAGGACTTTCTTCAGGGAATGGAATACTTCAGCTCCCATACGAAGTCCTTCCCTGAATGAGGGTGCACCTACAGGCCTGACCATAAATTCCTGGAATGCAATGGGTGCATCAGAGTGTGATCCGCCATTAATGATATTCATCATTGGTACAGGAAGAGTAACAGCATTTGAACCTCCTATATATCTGTATAATGGAAGTCCATGATACTGGGCAGCCGCCTTGGCAACTGCAAGTGATACTCCCAGTATAGCATTGGCTCCAAGATTGCTTTTGGTACTGGTACCATCGAGGTCGATCATTTTCTTATCAATGGCTGCCTGTTCGGTAACATCCATTCCGATAACCTCTTCTGCTATTACATTATTCACATTATGAACTGCCTTGAGAACACCTTTTCCAAGATAACGGTTCTTATCGCCATCCCTCAACTCAAGTGCTTCATTTTCTCCTGTAGATGCACCTGATGGAACTGCAGCCCTGCCAAAGAATCCGCTGGCTGTTGTTACTTCAACTTCAATTGTTGGATTGCCGCGGGAATCAAGTATCTCACGTGCATGAACACTAACTATTTGACCCATAGATTTTTAATTAATAATTAAACAATTATGCAATATACGAAAAAAGGGA
>CAYLYN010000032.1:0-29659 GCA_964387565.1 uncultured Rikenellaceae bacterium
ATTGCTGACACTAGTCCCTGAAACTAGCGCGTCTACCAATTTCGCCATCTGGGCTCTATCGAGTGACAGCGGCTGCAAAAATAAATAAAAAAATGAAAAAACATATTCTCGAAATAAATGTTTGTAAAAAAAATCAACTGTGAATAATCAATCTTAATTAAAAGATTATTTTTGCTCCCTGATTTATATATATGAAAAACGGAATTAAAAAGATTTTATGGTGCATCAGGTCTGTGTCGTACAGGTCTGCTCATTCTTTTTAATGTTCAGTCAGATATTAACAAGATAAGGGACCTGCAAAAAGATGCAGGTTTTTTTTTAACCTAATTTTATAATATGAAAATAATGAAATTCGGAGGAACCTCGGTCGGAAATCCTGACAGGATGAGAGCTCTGATACCTTTAATAAGTGATTCCGACAGAAATATTGTGGTATTGTCAGCTATGGCAGGTACCACAAACAGCCTTGTAGAGATCGCAGATCTTCTATATGCCGACAAGATAGATGAAGCATCACAAAAGAATGATCAGCTTAGAGCCAGGTATCATAAGGTAGTTGATGAACTTTATGAGACTGAAAAATTTATTAAATCAGGTCACGAGCTTATTGACACCCATTTTGAATATATCAGAAACTTTACTCTGAGAGTATTCACGAAACTGCAGGAAAGGGCCATACTGGCACAGGGAGAACTAATTTCCACCTCACTCTTTCATATGCTTCTTCAGGAAAAAGGTATCAGGGCCGGTCTTTTGCCTGCACTTTCTTTTATGAGAATTGACAAAGATGGCGAACCAGATTATTATTATATCGAGGAAAACCTGAAAAGAGAGCTCAGGAGATGTCCCAAAGACAATATAATCATCACCCAGGGATTCATCTGCCGGAATGCCTATGGTGAAATCGATAACCTGAAAAGAGGCGGAAGCGATTTTTCTGCATCCATAATTGGAGCAGCAATTAAAGCTGATGAAATACAGATCTGGACAGATATTAATGGCTTCCGTAATAATGATCCCCGATTTGTTGAGGATACACAGGTTATAAGGGAACTGTCATTCGACGAGGCAGCTGAACTGGCTTATTTTGGAGCAAAAATACTCCACCCCTCAAGCGTTAATCCTGCAAGGGAGAAAAATATTCCTGTAAGATTAAAGAATACTATGGACCCGGAAGATGTTGGTACATTGATAACAGCAGAATGTAAACTTGAGGATTACAAGGCGGTTGCTGCCAAGGATGGAATATCTGTACTGAGAATCAGATCTGACAGGATGCTTATGGCTTACGGGTTTCTCAGAAAAGTTTTCGAAATATTCGAAGCATATAAAACTCCTATTGATATGATAACAACCTCAGAGGTATCGGTATCTATCACAGTGGATAACTCAAAGTATATAAATGAAATAGCCAAAGACCTGAGGGAACTTGGAGCTGTGGAGATTGAACAGAACCAGACTATTGTATGTATTGTTGGTGATTTCAGGCCATCCCGCACAGGTTCTGCTCCTGAAATCTTCGAAGCTCTCGATACAATACCGCTGAAAATGATATCTTACGGCGGCAGTCCCTACAGCCTGTCGTTGCTCATTGATACTTCACACAAAGTGGATGCCTTGAAGCTACTCAGTAAACATCTTTTTAATTAGAGTTATGATCAGTCCTCAAATACTTGAAAAATTCAGGAACATACCTACCCCTTTCTACTATTACGATATGGAGGTTTTGAAGTCTACTCTTGACATTCTGAAAAAAGAATCAGATAATTCAGGGTATAAGGTTCATTATGCAGTCAAGGCTAACCATAATCCCCGTATACTTAAGTTCATCTCATCTTATGGTTTTGGCGCCGATTGCGTCAGCTGGAATGAGATCGCGGCTGCAATAGAGGCAGGATTCAATCCACATGATATTGTTTTTGCAGGTGTTGGAAAAACGGACAGAGAGATAGAATCAGCATTGAAATCAGAAATATTCTGTTTCAATTGCGAATCGATACCTGAAATTGAGGTAATAAACAATCTTGCATCCAAACAGAACAAGACTGCCAGTATTGCACTCAGAATAAATCCCTATATAGAGGCACATACACATAAATATATTACCACAGGAATAGAGGAAAGCAAATTTGGAATTAATACATGGGAACTTGATAATGTACTTCTTAAACTTAAGGACCTCAATAATGTGAAACTAATAGGGATGCATTTCCACATTGGCTCCCAGATAACAAGGATGTCTGTCTTTAAAAGCCTTTGTACCCGTCTCAATGAGATTCAGAGCTGGTTCACATCGAGGGGATTGTTTCTTGAGGTAGTCAATGTTGGCGGAGGACTTGGTATTGATTATGAAAATCCTGAGAACACCCCTCCTATTCAAAAATATTTTTCACTGCTCAATGAATTTATCGATCTCCTGCCTGGGCAGACTATTCATATGGAACCGGGACGAGCAATAACAGGGCAGTGTGGAAGCCTCATATCACGTGTTCTCTATATAAAGAACGGAAGTAATACTCAATTTGCAATTATTGATGCCGGTATGACTGATCTGATCAGACCTGCTCTTTACCAGGCACATCATAAAATAGAAAATCTCACCTCTAAAGGAAACCTGTTCAGGTATGATGTTGTTGGTCCTGTTTGTGAATCATCTGACACATTTGCCAAGTATATAGAATTACCTGAAACACAACGCAATGACCTTATCGCGATCAGGTCGGCAGGAGCATATGGTGAAGCAATGGCATCAAGATATAATCTCAGGGAATTGCCTAAGTCTGTTTTCTCTGATGAACTTATCTAACTGACTATAATTTCAGTATACCAAGGCTGTACAAAAACACCATTGCTATGGCTACGGGAGCAACAAACCTTACAATAAACATATAGACAGGCAGATACCCGGCTTTGATTTTGCCTTCATTAGTGAGTTCATCTTTTGTACGCTGAGGGCTGAAGGACCATCCTATAAAAATTACAATGAACAGACCTCCAAGAGGCAACATTATATTCGATGTGAGAAATTCCAGCATGCCGAAAATAATTTTTCCGGCTATAGTAAAGTTTCGCAGGCTTCCCATGGATAATACAGTAACGATGCCCAGCACTGAGACCATTAGTGTTGCGGCAATAGTAGCTTTTCTCCTTGTCATCTTCAGTTCTTCGGCAAGATAAGCAACGATGACCTCAAGTACTGATATAGTTGATGTCAGGGCTGCAACGGAGAGCAGAATGAAAAATATCAGCTGAAATACCTGCCCAAGTGGCATCTTCTGAAAAATTCCGGGTAATACAATAAATACAAGGCCTGTACCTGAGGCAGGTGAACCTCCCAGGGCGAATACAGCCGGGAAAATTGCAACTCCGGCAATTACAGCTATCACGGTATCAGCAATGCTCACAGCCATGGCTGAAGAACCTAAATTCTCTCTCTTGTTTATATAAGAACCGTAAGTAATAAGGGTTCCCATTCCAATGCTAAGTGAAAAAAAGGCCTGGCCCAGTGCCTCAAGGATCACCTTGGGAGTTATCTTACTGAAATCGGGATAGAAGAGAAAATTAAGTCCGGCCCTTGAACCTTCAAGAGTTACCGACCTTATACACAATGCAATAAGCAAGACAAACAGGATCGGCATCAGCATCTTTGTATATCTTTCAATCCCGTTTTTTACTCCTGAAAGAATAATAAAACCGGTGAATCCCATAAAAACAAGGAACCATATTACCGGCCGGTAAGAACCCTGAAGAAACTCATCAAACATAAGAGTCAGTTCTGAATCATTTTTTCCAGCCAGGTTACCGGTCAGGGTCTGGTAGAAGTATTCAAGAGTCCAGCCTGAAACAGTTGTATAAAAAGCAAGAATCATAAAAGCTGCTGCAACTCCCATTATTCCAATAAGATACCATGGCTGAGCAGGAGCCAGTTTCCTGAACGATCCATATGGATTCTTCTGCCCTGCCCTTCCAATGACAAATTCTGAAGTCATAACAGGGATACCTATTGCAAAAACAAAAAACAGGTATATGATCAGGAAAGCCCCTCCACCATTCTCCCCTGCTACGTAGGGAAAGCGCCAGATATTTCCTAACCCTATGGCCGAACCTGCTACAGCTGCAATAACGGCAAATCTGCTGGAAAAACTATCTCTGCTGTTGTCTGAAGAATTGTTCATATTTTAATTTGATTGATATTATAAGTCTGATGCATTCCGGCCTTTAGAAACAGACGTTATTTCTGTAATTGAACTGCCATCTGTCTCATAAATTTAATTTCGGCCAATATTACAAATTATTTATTACTCAGGAAAAGGAAATAAAGAATTAAGAAATGTAAAACAGGATGATATTTTGTTTAAAATCGCATATAAAAAATTTAAATTTGAAACCCACATGTTTTCAAAAAACAGATAAACATGAAAATAATACCTGGCTTGTGGATTATATCTGACCTTTAAAATCAAAATTATTTACACATGAAATTTTATACAAATCAAAGATGAAAAAGACACTCTATGTTCTGATAACTCTTATTCTTCTATCCTGCAATCCACTGAGTGAATACCAGAAATTGCCGGAGGTGATAGCCTGGGAAAAAGAAATCCTGAAGTTTGAACAGCTCGATAAAACAGAAAATTATCCTGCTGAATCTGTAATTTTTGCCGGGAGTTCCAGCATCCGTTTATGGTCCACTTTAAAGGAAGATATTGCACCTTACCCTGTTATTCAGAGAGGTTACGGAGGCGCTAAACTGAGCGATTTTGCAGTTTATGCCGATCGCATATTTGATCCTCATGAATGCAGAGCTATAGTAATCTTTGTGGCCAACGACATCACTGGTTCAGAAAATGACAAGAGCCCGGAAGAGGTACTCAGGCTTTACAAGAATGTGGTCAAAACAATTCGTAAAAAACATAAAGATACTCCTGTCTTCTGGATTGCCATAACGCCTACAAGCTCGAGATGGAAGGCATGGGCTCAGATTCAGAAGGCAAATAATCTGATCAGGGAATACAGCGAGAATAGCAAGAACCTCTATTTCATTACTACTGATTATGCTTTTATCGGCCAGGATGGCAAACCAAAAGATGAGTTATTCAGAGACGATCTGTTGCACCTGAATGATAAAGGATATGACGTCTGGCAGGAAATCGTTAAAAAAGAGCTGGATAAGGTTCTTAATTAGTATATTGATGAATTACCTGGAGGTGTTAAATAAGTTGTTTTTGACCACAAAGGTCACAAAGTGAAAACCCTGATTATTATTTCTTTGTGATCTCTGTGGTTAAAAAATCTTAACTTTTTCTACGTCCTTAAAACCTATTTCTTTTTAACGCTTTTATTCAGCAGGTAATCATAATCTTTGGGACCTTTATATGTACCAGGATAAATCTTTCCTTCAGCTTTCCGCTCAAGTTTTTTGATAACCATGGTTCTGTCTCCCCTTTTATTACCTTTTCCATGATCAACATAATCGACCCATGCTACAAACCACTGGATCTTGTCAGGAATAATCTGCTGAGTAGTAACAAAATCAGGATCTTCATCCCTGAGAGTATAATTATCATGTGTTTGTTCCCATACGTCCACATAGTGCTTTATGGGATCCAGATCAGCGAATACAACTATACCATCATTATCGGTAAAACCTTCTATTATCATATTAGTCTGGTTATCCCAGTCTGAAAGTGTAGGATAAAGGATAACACTCGCATCAGGTACTGCATATTCGTCCCAGTACTCAAGAACCTCAACAACGAGAAGGCTGGGCTCAACTACATCAAGCTGAAGCATTGCCTTTGATTCCTTTCCCTTTTTTGAAAAGGCAGAAAGAACAACATCATACTGACCTGTAAGCTGGTAAACATGAACAGGATGCTTATCTGTTGATATATAACCATCTCCGAAATCCCATTCAAACGATTCTGCATTTTCCGATGTATTATTAAAAAATACTTCTGAACCAACCTTTGCCTTATCTATTTCAATATAAAAATCTGCCACCGGCTCTTTTGAGCATGAAAAGAGAACCAGAGGAAGAACTAACATGGTATAAAATATCTTTTTCATAAGATTGTTATTAATTTCTAAAATCATTGTTTCAAAATACGTGCCATTTGTTTTTGTTTCCGCTAACGTAGAGTTTTGCTTTTCTGCTGCCCCCTTTGAGCCTGTAAATATAAAAAATATCATTATCTTTGCACTCCAATTTAAAGTATTAAATAATAATGATTAAAATAACATTTCCCGACGCTTCAGTCAGGGAATATAATAATGGAATAAACAGCCTTCAGATAGCTGAGCAGATAAGCCCCAGACTTGCAAAAGAGGTCTATTCTGCAACAGTAAACGGGGAGACATGGGATCTTACCAGGCCTATCAACAGCGATTCCACCCTTAAATTAAACAAGTGGGATGATGAAGAGGGAAAGCATGCTTTCTGGCACTCCTCGGCACATTTAATGGCTGAGGCTCTTGAAACATTGTACCCCGGAATAAAGTTTGGGATCGGTCCTGCAATTGAAAACGGATTTTATTATGATGTCGATCCGGGAGACGGAAAAACAATTACGGATTCAGATCTGATTACTATTGAAAACAGGATGAAGGAACTGGCAGCCAGGAATCTGACATATGAAAGAAAAGATATTAGTAAAAAAGAGGCGCTGGAACTGTTCACAAAAAAAGGTGATGAATACAAAACTGAACTGATAAGTGAACTGGAAGACGGGACCATAACACTTTATAGCCAGGGTAGTTTCACAGATCTATGTCGCGGACCGCATCTTCCTTCAACAGAGCCTCTCAAGGCAATTAAGCTGCTAAGTATAGCCGGTGCATACTGGCGAGGTGATGAAAACAGAAAAATGCTCACACGCATCTACGGGATTACTTTTCCCAGGCAGAAGATGCTTGATGATTATCTTGTATTTCTTGAAGAGGCAAGAAGAAGGGATCACAGAAGAATTGGCAAAGAGCTCGAACTTTTCACCTTTTCTCCGAAAGTAGGGATGGGATTGCCGTTGTGGCTGCCCAAGGGAGCTGAATTAAGGCAGAATCTTATAAACTTTATGACTAAAGTACTGAAAAGCAATGGTTATAAGATTGTTGCCACACCTCACATAGGTAATGTAAATCTCTATAAGACCTCTGGTCACTATGAGAAATATGGTAAGGATTCATTCCAGCCAATTTCCACACCACAGGAAGGGGAACAATTCATGCTTAAACCGATGAATTGCCCTCATCATTGCGAAATATTCAATTCAACACCCCATTCTTATAAAGATCTGCCCTTCAGAATGGCTGAATTCGGCACTGTATACAGGTATGAACAAAGTGGTGAACTTCATGGCCTTACCCGAGTTAGAAGTTTTACACAGGATGATGCTCATCATTTCTGCAGGCCCGATCAGCTCAAGGAAGAATTCAAAAGCATAATTGACCTTGTAAAGTTTATTTTCAAGGCAGTCAGTCTCGAAGAATTCACTGCCCAGATCTCATTGCGTGATCCTGAAAACAAAGATAAATACATTGGCAGTGATGAAAACTGGGAAAAAGCTGAGCAGGCCATTATCGAAGCTGCCCGGGAAAAGCAGCTGGAGACAACAATTGTTCCGGGAGAAGCTGCGTTCTATGGACCCAAGCTCGATTTCATGGTTAAGGATGCGATTGGACGTAAATGGCAGCTTGGAACAATTCAGGTAGATTATAATCTTCCGGAAAGATTTGATCTTACATATAATGGCAGTGATAACCAGAAACACAGACCCGTTATGCTACATCGTGCAATTTTCGGATCGATGGAAAGGTTTGTTGCAGTACTTATTGAAAATACTGCAGGAAAATTCCCGCTCTGGCTTGCACCCGATAAAGCAGTCATATTACCGATAAGTGAAAAATTCAATGATTATGCCGGAAAAGTTTTGGAAATTCTAAATAATTCCGATATTTGCACTCTTATTGACGAAAGAAGCGAAAAGATAGGTAAGAAGATCAGGGATAATGAATTAAAGAGAATTCCCTACCTGCTGATTATAGGTGAAAAAGAGGTTGAAAATGGAACAATCGCTGTCCGGAAGCAGGGTGAAGGAGATAAGGGAAGCATGAAAATAGAGGATTTCGTCAGTTTTGTTCATGAGGAGATAAAAAAAGAGATAGCCGTATAAGGCAATTATAGTATTAACAAAAATAAGGAGGAAAGAGTCATAGCTTTACCAATAAGGCGAAGCCCGGCAAGGATAACCCAACCGGCTCACAAAATCAATCAAAGGATCACTGCTAAAGTGGTCAGGGTAGTAGGAGAAGAGATCGAAGCTCAGGTAATGAGTATTGCAGATGCACTTCGCCTGGCTGACAACCTGGAACTCGATCTTGTGGAAATCTCTCCAAGCGCAGATCCTCCTGTTTGTAAAATTGTTGATTACCAGAAATTTCTGTATCAGCAAAAGAAGAAACAGAAAGAGATTAAAGCTAAAACTACAAAAGTTGTGGTTAAAGAGATCAGGTTTGGTCCGAATACTGATGATCATGACTACAACTTTAAGCTCAAGCA
Source organism: uncultured Rikenellaceae bacterium (assembly GCA_964387565.1). GTDB lineage: Bacteria > Bacteroidota > Bacteroidia > Bacteroidales > VadinHA17 > LD21. The sequence continues at coordinate 8,555 of CAYLYN010000032.1, forward strand.
TGCAATAAGGTTCCTCGAAGAGGGTGCAAAGGTGAGAGCTTATGTTTTCTTTAAAGGAAGATCTATTCTTTTCAAAGAACAGGGTGAAGTGCTGCTCCTGCGCTTTGCAAATGACCTTGAAGATTACGGGAAGCCAGATCAGCTTCCAAAACTTGAGGGAAAGCGCATGATCGTTTCATTCTCACCTAAGAAGAAGAAATAGTTTAATTTGATATATTTTACACAGAAAATGCCAAAAATGAAAACGAACTCCGGTGCGAAGAAGAGATTCTCACTGACCGGAACAGGAAAAATCAAGCGTAAGCATGCTTTCAAAAGTCACATCCTTACAAAGAAATCAACCAAGAGAAAAAGAAATCTTGGTTATGCAGGCGAGGTGGATAAAACTGACCTCAAAAATGTAAAGTTGTTACTTGCAATGAAATAATTGTTAAACGTACAGATTTAAGAGAAATTAGTATTAACAGAATGATCAGCTTAAAGCTCCCCTTGAAACGGGACGCTGACTTTCAAAACAAAATGAGTTATGCCAAGATCAGTAAATTCGGTTGCATCAAGAGCCAGGAGAAAAAAGGTTCTTAAGCAGACAAAAGGAAATTTCGGTTCAAGAAGGAATGTAATTACAGTTGCGAAGAATACCCTTGACAAAGGTTTAGGATATGCGTATCGCGACAGAAGGAAGAAAAAAGGCCAGTTCAGGTCACTGTGGATCCAGAGGATTAATGCAGGAGTACGCCAGTATGACATGAGCTATTCTGAGTTTATCGGAAAGCTCGACAAAAAGGGAATAACACTAAACCGTAAAACCCTGGCCGACCTGGCAATGAACCACCCGGAAGCTTTTAAAGCCATCGTGGAAAAAGTAAAGTAGTTAGTATTTAATATTTAAGAAGGGATATGCTCAGGGATATCCCTTTTTTTATTTAATATATCTGGTGTGGTTTCTCTCGCTAAGACGCTAAGGCGCTAAGACGCCAGAAAGTTCTTAAAATATATTTACTATACCCCTTAGCACCTCTGTGTCTCACCCTGAGCTTGCCGAAGGGTGCGCCTTTGCGAGAAAACTAAATACTGAGTAAATCAGAGGCCCATAATATCAGCAGAAAATTCAAGTTTAATCCACATATCCAGATCAGCGGACTCTCATGAACATTCTCTTCCACCTTATCTTTCTCAATCCCTGTGCCTCCTTGTCGATAGAAAGCCAGATAAATTTTGGTTTGCCCACTATATGATCATCAGGAACAAAGCCCCAGTAACGGGAATCTGCTGAATTATGACGATTATCGCCCATCATCCAGTAGTATCCCATCTTAAAGGTATAGCTTGTAGCAGGAGCACCATTAATATATATTGTACCACCTTCAACTTTCAGATCATTATCCTCATATACATCTATTATTCTGTCATAGAGACATATATTGGAAGTGTCAAGCTGAACTGTGGAACCTTTTTCAGGCAGCCACAGAGGCCCGAAGTTATCTTCATTCCACTTATATTCGGGATTATGAGGGAAGATATGAGGTGCCCACTCACCTTCACGGGCCAGAACGGGTGATACCTCTGAAACATTTGTGAAATTTGATATTGTAGCGGCATTTGCTTTTGTAAGTGGCAGCAGATAGGCTGATCCTGAAATCATTGACTGGTCTGCTCTTGATATCGAAAGTCTCTCAAATGCCTTTGGATTGATCGAAGTTCCGTTAGTCCTTACAACAAAGGTTGTCTGCTGGGTTGAATTGTCAGGTACCTCAGATCCATTGACGAACAATACACCAGCTCTTATCATGATGGTATCTCCGGGAATCCCGACGCACCTTTTAACGTAATTATCACGTCTGTCAACAGGTCTGTAAATAATCTCATGCTGCTGCCTTATCTGATTTCTTGCCATCTGCATATAGACATCCTCAGGCAGGAATTTTGATCCTGTATACTGATCTCTCGATTTGAAATCCCTGGCAGTTCTTCTGACAATCTCATAATAGCTGGTTGCCTGTTCATCAACCACAACTGTATCGCCCGCAGGAAAATTAAATACAATAGGATCATTATTCTTCACTTTTCCACCACCGGCAAGACGCTTATATGGCCATATAACAAGGTTTGACCATGATTTTCCGTTGGTTAAAGGCATCGTGTGCTGTGTAAAAGGAAATGCAATCGGAGTATTGGGCATCCTGGGTCCGTATGCCAGCTTGCTAACGAAGAGATGGTCTCCCACGAGGAGTGACTTCTCCATCGAAGGGGTGGGTATGCGATAATTCTGAAAGAGGAAAATGTTTATCAGCGTAACAGCAATCACTGCAAATATAAGTGCATCAAGCCATTCAATAAAAGCATTATTCCTTCCGTTGCGTTTTTTCCAGAAAGTCCAGTTAACTTTTTCAGAGACATACATATCGAATATTATACCAAGTCCCAGAAGGAGCCAGAAATTGCCTATCCAGATTACCACCAGGATGTAGATCAGTGCGACTATACCAAAGCGGAAATATTTACTTGAAAAGATCTCATTCATTATTTAAGTGTTTTTTCAGAAGCGACAAAAGTAATATAATTATCAGAATCCCATTACATGATTCATTGTGAATACTCCTTTTCTTGTTGAAATAAACTCGGCAGCGATTACAGCACCCAACGCTAATCCTTTCCTGTTCTTTGCCTCATGTCTGAAACTGAGACTATCTATTTCAGAATCCCAAGTAACAGTATGTGTACCGGTTACGTCCCCTTCCCTGACAGAGATTATCGGTATCGATCCTTCCATCAGGTTACTGCCTTTATGCCATCCTTTATAGCCATTGTGCTCAGAAGTAATACCTTCTGCCAGGGTAATTGCTGTACCACTTGGGGCATCAAGCTTCCTTGTATGATGTATTTCTTCAATCGACACTGAATAGTCACTGTATTTTTTGATATTCCTGGCCAGCTCAGCATTAAGCCTGAATAACAGGTTAACACCCAGGCTGAAATTTGTTGCATGAATGAACGATGTATCATTTTTCCTGCATAATTCAGCTGCCTTTTCATAATCATCGAGCCATCCTGTCGTTCCTGATACAACAGGGATACCACACTTCAAACACTCAGAAATATTATAGAATGCGGTTGAAGGAAGCGAAAATTCAATAGCTGCATCAATGCCGTTAAGATTAATTCTGTTTAAATCAGAGGTATTATCCTTATCAATAACCAGACTGATATTATGACCACGCTTAAGAGCAATGGTTTCAACCTCGTGGCCCATTCTGCCATAACCGATAAGAGCTATATTCATGTTGAACTAATTTTTGCGAATTTACCTGTTTCATTCATTGAAGAAAAATAAAATCATACAAAATACCAATACTATAAGCATCTTCACTTTTGCAAATAATAACGTTACATTTCTGATCTTATTACTACAGACTAATATTGATCTGAACAGGCATAAAAAATAATATTATATTTCAGGTCAGAAATAACAGTACCATGAAAAACATAATCATCTCATTATCAATGGCAGGAATAATAATTGCAGGTTCATGCAGCAGCAAAGAGACTGCAGATATGGTTATAATTAATGGCAGAATATTTACTGCGGATGATGAAAATCCTGCAGCAGAGGCAATCGCTGCAAAAGGTGATAAAATAATCCTGGCTGGCACAAACCGGGAGGTAAGAAGGATGATAGCAGATGGAACCACAACTGTTATTGATGCTGAAGGAAGACTTGTTCTTCCTGGATTTAACGATGCGCATGTTCATTTCGGGCCACTTGATCCTGATTACATTGAACTGAGATATACCACAAATCCTTCAGTATTTACAGAAAAAGTCAGGGAACAGGTTGCAAAATCAAGTCCTGGACAACTGATAAGAGGAGGGCATTGGGAACATGAGATGTTTACCGAGAAAAAATGGCCCACTAAAGAACTGATTGACGAGGTTTCGAAGGATAATCCTGTAATACTTTCAAGGGCTGACGGACACTCAGTACTTGTTAATTCATACATTCTTAAGGCCTCAGGAATTACTAAAGCTACAAAGGCCCCATTTGGCGGTGAAATACAGAAAGATCCTGCAACAGGAGAACCCACTGGCATTATCAAGGAAAATGCTATGGATCTTATCAAAACAGGTGCAAAGGCTAAAGAATTATCAGATCAGGAAAAGGAAGAGAAAATTTGGCAGGGTTACCTTCTTGCACTGAAAGAAGCACGCCAGCTGGGAGTAACAAGCATTCAGATTCCCGGCTGGGGCGATTTCGATGCCTACAGTAAGCTTAAGGATGAAGGATACCTCACAAGCAGGATAGATATTGGAGAACCACTTACAGCAGACCATGAAAAACTGAATAGATATCGTGAGATTGCTGAGAAATATCCCAGGGAAAACGACTGGATCCGGTTCGGTTATCTTAAAGCATTTATTGACGGGACAATCGGATCAGGAACAGCCCTTATGTTTGAACCATTCACCGATAATCCTGAAACTTCGGGACTGGCTATGATGCCTTATGAAGAGTTCGAGAATATGGTAATAACTGCTGACAAACTAGGTTTTCAGATAGGTGTCCACTCTATTGGCGACAAGGGAAATAACTGGACCTTAAATGCATTTGAAAAGGCACGAGAAGTTAATGGACAACGCGACAGCAGGCACCGTGATGAACATGCCCAGACCCTCTCCCCTTCTGATATTCCTCGCTTTGCCAGGCTTGGAGTAATTGCTTCAATGCAGCCAACTCACTGTATCTCAGACAAGAAATTCGTCATTAAGCGAATCGGTGAGGAGAGATCAAAAGGTGCATATGCATGGAAAAGTCTTGCTGATGCAGGAGCAGCAATAGCATTTGGGACTGACTACCAGGTAGAACCTCTTAATCCTATGGAAGGACTTTATGCATCTGTAACAAGGAAAGACAGGATGGGTGAAGATGGGGAAGGCTGGTATCCAGAGCAAAAAATATCAATGGCAGATGCTATAAAATATTATACTACAGGAGCAGCCTATGCTCAGTTTATGGAAGACAGGAAAGGTAAGTTAAAAGCCGGGTATCTTGCTGATATTGTAATTACTGACAAAGATCTTTTCAATATACCTGACAATGAAATAATGCAAACCAGAATTGATTACACCATTGTCGGGGGAAAGTTAGTTTATTCTTCAGGAAACAAATAGTTGCTTCTTCCTTCAAGCGAATATAGAATCTCAAGTGCCTCTTCCCTGTTTTTCCCACAAAAATCAGGCTCGGCCTGATAATCAGTACAAACTTTCGGTCTTGACGGATCGCCAAAAAGAGCACATCTGTAATCATCGAGAAGATGGATACATCTGACTCCCGAAGGTTTGCCATCGGGCATTCCCGGTATATATGAAGAGATAGAAATTGCGATGCAGCATGCACCACAGTCCGGACGACAATCCATTGGTAATAAGATAAAAGATAAAAGATAAAAGACAAAAGTATAAAATATTAAGGCAAAGGGCAAAAGGCTGAAGAATGAAGAGAATTTTAATACATGATCTGAAATTATTAACAGACAATATTGTAGTTTTGTTAACGCAGGAAAATGGTGAAATTAATGATACCCAAAAAATCAAATCTTAGCAAGACAACTCCACTGTATCCGGTATGCAAAAAGAGAATATATCATACTCTTGAGGAAGCTCAGGATATGATTAAATATATTAATGAAAATCGTATAGTCAGGGAAATAAGGCCTTATAAATGCTCTGAATGCGGCTTCTGGCACCTTACAAGCAAATCAGGATAAAACTATCGTTCGCGCTATAATTCCAGGTACAAACAATATTAAAATAATTAATCTTACCTTTTATGCCTCTGCACCTCACCCTGAGCTTGCCGAAGAGTGTGCCTTTCTGCCCTTGTCCCTTTCCTTCTTTCTTATTACTTTTGGGAAAAAGAGGTAAATGAGAATTGATATAATTACGGTATTACCTGAATTACTTGAAAGTCCGCTTAACTATTCAATAGTAAAAAGGGCAAGAGAAAAGGGCCTAGTGGAAATCAACATTATCAATCTCCGCGATTTCACATCAGATAAATATAAAACTGTCGATGACTATGCCTTTGGGGGTGGAGCAGGAATGGTAATGATGATAGAGCCTGTTTATAAGGCAATTGAGGCATTGAAAAAGGTCAGACAATATGATGAGATAATCTATACTTCACCTGATGGTGAAAGGTTTACCCAGAAAATGGCAAATATGCTCTCCCTTAAAAATAACATCATAATACTGGCCGGCCATTATAAGGGCATTGACCAGAGGATACGCGATAACCTGATAACCAGGGAGATATCTATTGGTGATTATGTCCTTTCAGGAGGAGAAATTCCGGCTGCAGCCATTACGGATGCAATTGTAAGGCTTATACCTGGTGCCATAACTGATGAACAATCAGCCCTCTCCGACTCTTTCCAGGATAACCTCCTGGCTCCTCCGGTATACACACGTCCCGCAGATTTCAGGGGCTGGAAAGTACCTGACATCCTGCTTTCCGGACATGCAGCTGAGATAGATAAATGGAGACATGAACAGTCAGTCGAAAGAACCCAGAAACTCAGACCAGACCTTTCTGATGATGAATAAGAAATACTCAACTTTACTGGCAGGAATTATTATTATTATTTCAATATTATTCCCGTCCTGCTCAAAAAAAACTGCAGCTGACTACCTTAAAGTGGGTTTCGTAAATCCTCCTGACTCGGCACGACCCGGTGTATACTGGTATTTCATGGACGGCAACCTCAATCGGGAGGCAATGACAGCCGATCTGGAATCAATGAAACGGGCAGGAATCGGTTATGTTCTTTTCCTTGAAGTTAATGTAGGCATACCACGAGGAAAAGTAGACTTTCTAAGTGAAGAGTGGCAGGAACTGTACAGGCACGCAGTCAGGGAAGCTGAAAGGCTTGGTATAAAAATTATTCTGGGATCAGGCCCCGGCTGGGCCGGCAGCGGAGGTCCCTGGGTAACACCTGCTCAATCTATGACTCATCTTGTGGCAAGCGATACAACAATCATTGGTCCCGGTAAAGTCAATGGAAAACTACGGATACCGGAAAACAAAAAACCATTCTTCGGTGAAGGCAGTCTGACACCCGGTCTGAAAAAATTAAGGGATGACTGGTATGAAGATGTATGTGTTCTTGCTTTTCCAGAAAATGATAATGGTAACAGAATAGAGGATAGTGATGAAAAAGCTCTCTACTACCGTGCTCCCTACACATCTCAGTCAGGTGTTTTACCATATATAATTTCGTCAGTATCAAACGGTGATCCATCGGATTCTGCAATTGATCCCGACTCGGTGCTACATATCATGGGACGACTTCACAAGGATGGTTTCCTTGAATGGGAAGTACCTCCCGGTAAGTGGACCATAATGAGATTTGCCAGAAGGAATAATGGTGCTGTGACAAGACCGGCGCCGGAACCAGGCTTAGGATTCGAAGCTGATAAATTCGACACAGCTTCGTTCGATTCACATTATGATGCATACGTAGGGAAGCTCATAAGAAAGGTGAAACCCGACAGGGATAAATCAGGAGGTGGCTGGACAATGATTCATATTGACAGCTGGGAAATGGGTGCTCAAAACTGGAGTCCTCATTTCAGATCTGAATTCAGGGAACGAAGAGGCTATGACCCTCTCCCTTTCCTTCCTGTCTATACCGGTAGAATAGTTGGCAGCAGGGAAATAAGTGAACGATTCCTCTGGGACCTTCGTCAGACATCAAGTGAACTCATTATTGAAAATCACGCCGGACGATTCAAAGAGCTTGGAAGAAGAGATGGCTTCAGGTTGTCAATTGAACCATACGACATGAATCCGGCTGCAGATCTTGACCTGGGAGCCGTGGCTGATATTCCTATGTGTGAATTCTGGACAGATGGTCTGGGATTCAACTCATCCTTCAGCTGTATTGAGGCCACATCTGTTGCTCATGTAAAAGGAGTACCAGTGGTAGCAGCTGAAGCTTTTACAGCTGATTCTCATGAAGCATGGAAAAAGTACCCCGGTAATATGAAAAACCAGGGCGACTGGGCTTTTTGCATGGGTATAAACAGGTTTATTTACCATACTTTCGCCCACAAGCCTTTACCTGAGAAATTTCGTCCCGGAATGACCATGGGACCTTATGGGGTACACTGGGATCGCGGGCAAACCTGGTGGAATATGTCAGAGGGATACCATAAATATATTACAAGGTGCCAGTTTGTTCTATCACAGGGAAAGTCAGTGGCCGATATACTCTACCTTACACCGGAAGGAGCTCCCCAGGTATTTCTTCCACCTCCTACCGCACTTGAAGGAACAACAGTAATGCCTGATAAAAAGGGATATTCATTCGATGGATGTTCACCTGGCTTCCTTATCCGAAATGCAACAGTGAATAACCGGAAAATTGAGTTTCCAGGGGGTGGCTCATACAGTATATTGGTACTTCCTCAAACAGAATCAATGACACCTGAATTGCTGTCGAAAATAAAATCTCTTGTAAATGAAGGTGCAGTGGTAGTTGGAAATCCGCCGAAAAAGTCACCTTCTCTGGTAAATTACCCCGAATGTGACCTCCAGGTTGAGGGCCTGGTGAATGAGATTTGGGGATCAGCCATGTTGCCTGAAGAACTGACATACAGAGAGTATGGAAAGGGAGAGTTATGGTGGGGTGAAAAAATACTAAAGAAATATAACACCGGCTTCCTTCCTAAAGACAGCCTCAGTATTTACCCTGATTATATTATAGCTGTTTCCATATTGGAAAAATCAGGATTGAACCAGGATTTTATATCATCAGGCAATATCCGTTATATACACAGGTCACTAGCTGACAGGGAGATATATTTCATATCAAACCGTGCTGATTCAACAATATATGATGTTTGTAAATTCAGAAACGGATCAGCAAATGCTGAGATATGGGACCCGCTGACAGGAAATATAAGTTCAGCAGAAGCTGCACCTGATAAAAATTCATATAGTATAAGGGTCAGACTGGAGCCCTTTCAGAGTTACTTCGTGGTTTTTTCCAATAGCAGGAATAAAGGTAAAAACCAAAGCATCAATTTTTCAGAAGAAAAAGTCCTTACCTCTATAAATGGACCCTGGAACGTATCATTTGATACAACCTGGGGAGGTCCGGATAAAGTTGTTTTTGATACTCTGGCTGACTGGTCCGATAATCCGGATGAAGGGATCAGGTACTATTCAGGAACTGCTCTTTACAGTGTAAAGTTCAAACAAGATGGATTGGCTGACTTAAGTGAAAACAATAGCATTTATCTCGATCTTGGCAAGGTATTTAACCTGGCAAGGGTAAAACTGAATGGGAAGGATCTTGGTACTGTGTGGACAGCCCCATGGAGGGTAGAGATTACAGGCGATTTATTGCAGGATGAAAATCTTCTTGAGATAGAGGTGGCAAACCTATGGATCAACAGGCTTATCGGAGATGAAAAAGAACCATGGGACGGCATTTCTGAGGGAAAATGGCCTGAGTGGCTGGTAAATTGGAAAGAGAGACCATCGAAAAGATATTCGTTCACAACTCACAGGTTTTACAAAAAGGATGATCCGCTTTATGAGTCGGGTTTACTGGGGCCGGTGGTGATAAAATATTAAGTAATGTCCCACAAGTATTTCTATTGCCCGCTATTATTCCAAACTGACCTGGTCCTACAAGTGAGTATATTATATCCCTGAATAGAGTTATTAAGGGCATGGTTATAAACAATACTATTATCTAAAAAAGGAATTTGCATTAATAACTCTGGGGATATTGAAAAAGTCAAAATCCATAAACCACAGAGGTCACAAAGAAAAACACAGAGAACACAAAGAAATAATAATCAATGCTTTACCTTTGTGTCCTTTGTGATCCCGTCCCGATAACTATCGGGAGCTATCGGGACTTTGTGTTCTTTGTGGTTAAAAGTAACTTTTTCAATACCCCGGCTGCAGATAAGCCTGATAATATATTGACTATCATAGTGCTGCGGCCACCCCTCCTTCAAAATGAGGGGAAACTTGTACAACCACTTCAATTCAGATAAAAGTACCTTAGGCTGGCTGCTATGCAGTTTACGGTCAATTCCGTCAATATAATCATTTGAAATAATAAAAATCTTTTGTAAGATTGTAGTCATAATTATCTGTTTATTAACTATTTAATAATCAACAACATGAATACTCAGGATTATATCACCCGGGAAGATAAATACGGTGCACACAATTATCATCCGCTTCCTGTGGTGCTTGAGAGAGGCGAAGGTCCGTTCGTATGGGATGTGGAAGGAAAGAGATATTTTGATTTTCTGTCGGCTTATTCGGCTGTAAACCAGGGACATTGTCATCCTAAAATAATTAAGGCTCTGACTGATCAGGCAGCCAGGCTTACACTGACATCAAGGGCATTCTACAATTCTGTTCTCGGTGAATACGAAGAGTATGTAACAAAATATTTCAAATACGATAAGGTTCTCCCAATGAATTCAGGGGCAGAAGCTGATGAGACTGCTCTTAAACTGTGCCGCAAATGGGCATACAAGAAAAAAGGTATTAAGCAGGATCATGCAAAAATCATTGCTTGTGAAGGAAACTTTCATGGAAGGACCATAAGCATTATTTCAATGTCAACTGATCCTGATGCAAGGAATGATTACGGACCTTTCACTCCGGGATATAAAATAATTCCCTACAACGATCTGCACGCTCTTGAAGAAGCTCTTAGAGATCAGGATGTTGCCGGTTTTCTTGTTGAACCTATACAGGGTGAGGCCGGGGTATTCGTACCTGATGAAGGATATCTGAAAAAGGCATATGACCTGTGTAAGGCACACAATGTTCTATTTATTGCTGACGAGGTACAGACAGGTATTGCCCGCACAGGAAAACTTCTGGCATGCGACCATGAGGGTGTACGTCCTGATATCCTTATACTTGGCAAAGCACTTTCAGGTGGTGTCCTCCCTGTTTCTGCTGTGTTTGCCGATGATGAGATAATGCTGACAATCAAACCCGGAGAGCATGGTTCCACATTTGGAGGCAATCCACTTGCCTGCAAAGTGGCAATAGCAGCTCTTGAGGTTATAAAAAATGAAAAACTGGCTGAAAATGCTGAACGGCTCGGTGAGATATTCCGTGCAGAGTTCAGTAATATTAATTCGGATATGATTGAGCTGGTAAGGGGAAAAGGATTGCTGAATGCTGTTGTTATAAAGCCAAAGAATGGCAAGGAGGCCTGGGATGTTTGCCTCGCTATGAAAGAAAAGGGGGTTATTGCCAAACCAACCCATGGACACATCATCAGGTTTGCACCTCCACTTGTTATCACTGAGGCACAGCTCAGGGAAGCAATAGGGCTTATCAAGGAAGCGTTTAAATTATTTGAATAGAAACAAAATCCAACCTGTATGGTACCACTCAGAAACCGGGTGTGCTAATGGTTTAAAGATATATTTATGATTATCAGAAACAGATTTCTAAGCCTCTGCAACCTGCACGGGGCCTTTCTACTTGTTTATTTATTAAGCTCATGCGTTGCAACTAAAACCGGTGAAATCACTGAAAAACAACTGCAGCAGCATATTGAATACCTCTCCTCTGACCAGTTGCAGGGCAGACTTACTGGCTCAGAAGGTGATAGCCTGGCAGCACTTTATATCAGGAATGAACTTGTTTCATATGGATTTGAACCGTTGTCCGGTGATGGCTTTCAGAAATTTTCAGTTACAAAAAAGGTATTCCCTGGCATCAATAACTACTTCTCGGTTAATGGAAAAGAATACATAGTTGAAAAGGATTTTATCCCGATGGGATTCAGCTCTGACGGAGAAGCTAAAGCTGAAATTATTTTTGCCGGTTATGGATTCAATATAAATACTGACAGCATAAGATGGAATGATTATGCAAACCTTAATGTCAAAGGTAAATGGGTTATGATCCTGAGAGCCGATCCTGAGGTTAATGATACAAAGAGCTTTTACATACCATTCAGCGGTGACAGAGACAAAGCCCTTACAGCCAAGGATATGGGTGCAGCGGGTGTCCTGCTTGTTTCAGGTCCGGGCACAGATGACCAGGATTCATTTGAAGCTCTGAATAAAAATGATTTCCCTGTTGGCCTGCCTGTATTCAGGATAAAACGTGAAGTTGCAGATCAGATTCTTAAAGAAGTAATGGCTACAACTGCCGCCCTTGAGAAAAAACTCAATGACAGCAGGAAACCATTCGGACTAAATACAGGAGTAGTGCTTCGTGCAAAATCTGAAATTGCAAGAGAGGAAACATTAACGAGAAATGTGGCAATGATACTTCAGGGTACTGACGAAAGCCTTAAAAATGAATATCTTATATTAGGTGCACATTTCGATCATCTCGGGCTGGGAGGCCAGGGATCATCAAGCAGAGCCGTCGACACTGTCGGGGTCCATCACGGAGCAGATGATAATTCGTCTGGTGTGGCAATGATGCTGGAACTTGCTGAGAAATTTGCCCGGACCAAAAACAGTCACAAAAGAAGCATTATATGCATCGGTTTTACAGGTGAAGAGATGGGTTTACTGGGATCCAAGTATTTCACAGAGAATCCCGGAATCGATCTTAAAAAGGTAAATGCTATGATCAATCTTGATATGGTAGGCAGGCTTCGTGAGACCAATACGCTCCAGATAAGCGGAGTAGGAACTGCTGAAGAGTTCAGGGAACTAATCTATTCCCTGGTAGATACCACTGTTGTCAGACTGGCTCTGTCTGATGAAGGCTATGGTCCGTCTGATCACTCTGCCTTCTACGGTAAAAATATCCCTGTTTTATTTTATACCACAGGTGCTCATCTCGACTATCACACTCCAAACGATATAGCCGACAGCATAAACTATAAAGGAATGGTTGTCATCTCATCACCAATATTCAACATGGGATTAACTCTGGCAACAACTCCAGAAAGGTTGAAATTCAGAGAAGCTGGTCCTCCTGCTGAACAATCAAGACCAGCAAGGAGAAAAGGAGTTACCCTGGGAATAATGCCTGATTTTGCAGGAAATATTAAGAACGGACTTAGAGCCGATTTTGTGACACCTGGAAAACCAGCCGCTCTCGGAGGCATGAAAAAAGGTGACATAATAACTGCGATAAACGGCATGCCAGTAAATAATATCCAGGACTATATGTTCAGAATGGCACAACTGAAACACGGTGAAACAATAAACGTTGAAGTATTAAGAGACGGTAAGAAAGAAGTGCTGCTGATTCAATTGTAGGCGGCCACCTTCGCCTCCTTCAGCAAGCCCAGGATAGCTTCGGTGGCTGACAGAAGGCAGCAGAGAAAAGGAACATTAAGTGAAGTTTGAAAATTCTATAGACTAAACTGAGATAAAAAATGAAAAAATCAATACTCTGGACGCTAACAATAATTATTACTCTTCTGGCAGCTTACTACCAGAGAATGACAGGGCCTACACATCCCAAAAAAGTCATGGTTACAGTTAATGATTCGGTATATAAGCTTAATATGGTCCGGAGCATTTCTCTTGACGACAGGTCAGAGGTAAAACTTAAGATAACTGATCCCTCAGTTAATGCCAGACTTTTTTTTAAAAGGCTTGGTGTTGAAGAAGAATTTCAGGTCTCAGAATTTCATTATAAAGAATACCCTGTTGAATCCTTTTTAATGAACAAGGTATTTCACATTAACAAAGAGAAGGGATTGTTCGCGGTGCTGCCACAGCAGCCTCCTGCAGGAAAGCTTCAGTATTTTCTGGAAATAACTGATTCAAAAGGAACTCAGACTCTTTTCAAGGACTCACCTGTTGTAATCAGGTACAAAGGAGGGGTTCCATCTTTCATACTTATACCTCATGTTCTTATTATGTTTATTGCGATGCTTTTTTCAACATTAGCCGGAATGATGGCTCTTGTAAAAATGCCATCTTATAAGCAGTACGCATTATGGACTCTGATACTTCTTACCGCAGGTGGTATGATTCTGGGACCTGTTGTACAAAAATATGCTTTTGGTGAACTGTGGACAGGAATCCCTTTTGGATGGGATCTCACAGACAATAAAACACTTATTTCTTTTCTTTTCTGGATACTTGCAGTCTATATGAACAGAAAGAAAGATTACCCGATATACACTATTATTGCTGCATTCATTCTTCTACTGGTGTACTCCGTTCCTCACAGCATGTTTGGATCAGAACTTGATTATGCGAGCGGAAAGGTTACTCAGGGCATGATTTTGACCTTTTTCTGATTTTTTTTGATTTTTTTTTAATTCAGATGCAGCATTGAAATAATTACCACGTCTATTGATTGTAAAATTGATAGAAAGTGGGTGCAGCAGAACAGATAAAACCAAGTCTTTATATAAAGATGGCAAATGTAGAAGCCGCATTCAAAAACATACACCAGGATTTAATTGACGGGTGTAAAACAGGCGATCAGAAAGCGCAGTTTCAGATTTACAAATTATACTACAAGGCAATGTATAATACAAGTCTGAGAATAGTAAGCGACTCAATGGAAGCTGAGGATATAATGCAGGAGTCATTTTTGTCGGCCTTTGAAAAGATTGATACTTATTCAGGAACAGTAAGTTTCGGGGCATGGCTTAAGAAGATAGTGGTTAACAGATCACTTGATGCTCTTAGCAGACGTAAAGCGATCTTTGAAGATATTGATTCACATGTTGGGATAAAAGACGATTCGGGAGATGAAGCAGCCCGGAACGAAGAACTGGATGTGAGGATTGAGGAAGTAAAGGAGGCTATTGAAAGACTTCCTGATGGTTACAGAATCATCCTCTCCCTCTACCTTCTTGAAGGTTATGATCATGATGAAATTGCTGAAATACTTTCAATAAACAGCAGTACTTCACGATCTCAACTCTCAAGAGCAAAGCAGAAACTGATAAGTGAATTAAAGAGGAAATGAAAATTAACAGGTATGAAAACAATAGAGGAAATTGTAAGAAGCAGCAAAAACTTCTGGGACGATCAGGAGCCTGAAGAGGGTCACTTCGAAAGATTCAGCGTTAAGCTTGAACTCAGAAGGCAGGCAAGAACGCCAAAGAAAAGCATTGTACCCTACCTCCTGAGAGCAGCAGTTGTTACTTTACTTGTGACACTCTCATCACTTTGGACCTGGGATAACTTCATTAGGCCGGACAGAAGCAGAATGTCGCTCGGAGAAGTATCACCACAATACAGAGAGGTTGAAAACTATTACATTCACGAGGTAAGCCTTATGGAAGAAGAGATAGTGAATACAGATGTTCACAATTCACCCGAACAAAAGGAGATGCTTATCAGTGAACTTAAAAGTATGGATTCTGTGTACGTTTCGCTCCAGAAAGAGCTTAAAGCCAATCCTAACGATGAACGGATTATCAGTGCAATGATTGAACATTACCAGACTAAACTGGAGGTAATGACATATATTGTAAACCAGCTTAAGACTATCAGAAATAACAACACTAATATTGAGGAAAATGAAAAAGCATCATTATAAAACAGGATTGCTCCTTCTGGCGGCTCTTCTCTGTTTCCCTCTTTTTGCCAGGGCAGAGGAGGTATCAAAGGAATTCCACAAGGAGTACACATCAGGGCCAAATACAACTTTGGAGATAAACAACCGGTATGGCGATGTAGCTATTGCTAGCTGGGATAATAACCAGATTGTAATAGATGTGAAGGTAACTGTTGAACTTCCGAGCAGGGAAAAAGCAGAAAAACTCATTGAATACATTGATGTTCAGTTCACTGAGGAGGGCGATCTCATTAAAGCCAGGACAGTTATTGATGACAGGTTCAGCTTTAAAGGATGGGGAGGTGAATCCAGGAAATTCAGCATCGATTATGATGTAAAAATGCCCAGGAATATTTCATTAAAACTGGCCAACAGATATGGAAATACCAAGATCAATGAAATGACAGGGCCGGTAAGTCTGGATATTAAATATGGCAATCTGACAGCAGGCAAACTCGTCAGGGGAAATGAGAAACCCTGGAACAGTATTAATCTTGCTTATGGAAAAGGTACTATTGAAGAGATAGGCTGGATGACTTTAAATATCAGATATGTGGGCAAACTTGAAATATCCAGGAGTACTGCAATTCTTCTCGACAGTAAATATTCAAAGCTTTCACTCGGAGAGACAAGTTCTGTTGTCGGCGAAAGCAAGTATGATAATATCAAGATCGATAAAATCAAAAACCTTGACCTTGACAATGGATATTCAGATGTGAGCATTGGCACTCTTGCAACAAAACTCAGGTATGAAGGCAGTTACGGTTCATTCTCTATAGAAAATATTCCGGCTGATTTTGAATCGATCGACCTGGCAGCAAGGTATATGGGAGTAAAGCTTGGAATTGCTGAAAATGCCAGCTATGAGCTGGACGGGCATGTGAGATACGGAGGTTTGAGATACAACGAGGATAACTTCAAATTCAACAGAAGGATTACAGAGAACAATTCAACTGAGGTATCGGGAATCGTGGGTAAAAATGAATCAACAAAATCGAAAGTAAAAATTGAGGCTTCATACGGGACAGTAAGGCTATATCAATAAGGCGAGGAGCTCCAGGCTATGAGCTATGGGCTATGGACTCTGAACCCTATAAAAACGGTTTTCAGAACAAAGTAAAAAGGCGGAAGAAATTCCGCCTTTTTATGTTTTATAACATATTCTGCCTTTTCTCCCTTTCTCCCTTTCTCCCTTTCTCCCCTTCTCCCCTTCATTCCACGCCACCGTCATCCTTATAAATGAAAACTCCTTCCTTGCCGTCAGCTTTGGCATAGCCACGGAACATACCTTTTGAATTGAACGGCATTGATATTTCACCGGATTTATCAACACAAATTACTCCGCCGCTTCCACCTGCTTTTACAAGTTTATCATTAACAACAAATTCGGAAGCTTCTTTGAGTGTTAAGCCCTTATATTCCATTAATGCTGAAATATCGTGAGCTACAGTCCATCTGATGAAGTACTCACCATGTCCTGTTGCAGAAACTGCACAGGTCTTATTATTTGCATAGGTCCCGGCGCCTATTATAGGTGCATCTCCTATCCTGTTATACCGCTTATTTGTCATACCCCCTGTTGAGGTTCCTGCTGCAAGATTCCCATTCCTGTCAAGAGCGCAACAACCCACTGTACCATTCTTTTCTCTTTTAATTATCTCAAGCAGTTCATTATATCTTTTGTCAGTTTTAAAATATGAAGCAGGTACGATTTCCAGTCCCTGTTCTCTTGCAAATTCTGATGCACCTGCCCCGCAAAGCATAACATGGGCAGAATTTTTCATTACTGTCCGGGCTGCAGTAATGGGATTCTTAATATCAGTCACACCAGCTACAGCTCCTGCAGAAAGGTCAGATCCGTCCATAACAGAAGCATCAAGCTCATTACGTCCTTCGTGAGTAAAAACAGCGCCTTTTCCTGCATTAAAAAGAGGATTATCTTCCAGATAACGTATCGTATTTTCTACAGCATCCAGAGAAGAGCCACCTCCGGAAAGTATCTCTTTCCCTATATCAAGCGCCTCCTTAAGAGCCGCTCTGTATTGTTTATCCAGATCAGGAGTAAGATTCTCCGTCGACATAGCACCTGCTCCCCCATGGACAACAATTGCCCATTCCTGTGTAACAATCTGTTTTTCTGAATTATCCTTTATTGATTTATTGCTTTTTCCACAGGAGGATGTAAAAAGTACAGATGTAACTATCAGTGTTGTAAACGAAATTCTTAATTTCATATGCTTTTAAATTCTTTTATTCTTGTAATGAGAATCATACAATATTAATAATTTTTGAGATGATACACGTAGAAAAACCAACGGAAGAAAAGCTTGAGAAGCTTGGAGTTGAATCATGGCCGATCTGGGAAAAAGAGGTTTCTGTCTTTCCCTGGGAATATGATGAGAAAGAGACATGCTATATTCTTGAAGGTGAGGTTGAAGTCACTCCGGCGGATGGCAGGCCGGCAAGATTCGGAAAAGGAGATCTTGTTATCTTCAGCGAAGGACTGAAGTGTACATGGAATATCAGGAAAGCTGTAAAAAAACATTACAGGTTCGGCTAATATTCAACTGGATGCAGAAGATTGATATTATTATTTTTGTAATATATCTTGCAGGGATTGTGCTATTTGGAAGTTCTTTTTTCAGAAAGAATAAAACTTCCTCAGCATTTACTTTAGGGAGCGGAAAGATTCCTGTCTGGGTAATTTCCATGTCAATCTTCGCCACCTTCGTCAGCAGCATAAGCTACATTGCCCTCCCGGGACAGGCATTTCAGTTGAACTGGAATCCCTTTGTTTTCAGCCTTTCATTGCCATTTGCCTCATACATGGCAGCAAAGTTTTTTGTACCTCTCTACAGGTCAGTGAACAGTCCATCCGCCTATACTTATCTTGAACTTAGATTTGGTCCATGGGCCAGGATATATGCTTCTGTTATGTACCTTTTAACCCAGCTCATGAGAACCGGAACAATTCTGTTCCTGCTTGCTCTGACTCTTAATATAATATCGGGATGGGATATGGTGACTGTTATTTTATTAACAGGATTAAGCGTAATGATATATGCAATGCTGGGCGGGATACAGGCAGTTGTATGGACTGATGCAGTACAGGGGATAATTCTTATTGCCGGGGCTGTTTTAACTACTCTGGTAATAGTATCCGGAATGCCAGAAGGTCCGTTACAGGTCTTCACAATTGCTGCAGAGAATAACAAATTCAGCCTTGGAAGCTTCAGTCTTTCACCCGGTGAATCAACATTCTGGGTTGTACTGATTTACGGAGTCTTTATAAATCTTCAGAATTTTGGAATAGACCAGAACTACATACAGAGATATCTGACTGCATCCTCTGTGAAAGAGGCTCAAAAATCAGCAGTGTGGGGAGGTATGATATATATTCCGGTATCGATGCTTTTTCTTTTCATAGGTACTTCATTGTTCAGCTACTATACAGCGCATCCCGGAATTTTACCAGATAACATTCAGACAGACAGAATTTTCCCCTATTTCATAGTAAGCACCTTGCCAGCCGGAGTTAAAGGTCTTCTGATAGCTTCAATATTTGCTGCAGGGATGAGTACCATCTCAACCAGCATCAACAGTTCGGCAACAATAATCCTGAATGACTATTTCCTGAAAAAAGTCAGACCGGGGAACAGCGAAAGAAATAAAATGAAGATACTGTACATAGCATCGCTTTTGTTCAGTATAACCTCCATACTGATTGCTGTTGCAATGATAAATGTTCAGAGCGCACTGGACACATGGTGGAAACTGGCTTCTATCTTCAGCGGAGGGATGCTGGGCTTATTCCTGCTGGGTTATTTTTCAACTAAAGTCAGAAATGCTGCTGCCCTGTCAGGTGTTATTGTTGGCGTATTGGTTATCGGGTGGATGAGCCTCTCTCCTATCTTCTTTACCAACAATGTATTACAGAAGCTGTCAAGTCCATTCCATAACTATCTCTCAATTGTTTTTGGAACAACTGTTATTTTTATTGTGGGTTTCCTCACCGGGCACCTGATTAACAAAATGAGAAAGCATGAAACCAGTTAAAACAAATGCTGTTATTTTTTCAATACTTTTTATTGCAGCTTTACCTGCAATTCTTAACAGTCAGTCAGGTAAAGTTCCAGGTATTGTTGTAGATCATATACCAGCTTCAACAAATGTATTCATCGGATCTCCCTCAATTTGTATTCTGAAAAATGGTGATTATATAGCTTCACACGACCACTTTGGACCAGGTTCAACTGAACACTCAAGAGCCTTAACTGCAGTATTCAGATCAGTTGATAAGGGAAAATCTTGGAATAAAATATCGGAGATCAATGGTCAGTTCTGGTCTAACCTTTTCGTACATAACGGAGTATTATACATTATGGGAACATGGAAGCACCACGGAAATCTGATAATCCGCCGCTCTCTTGATGGAGGTGTTTCATGGAGTGAACCTTCCGACAGAGCAAACGGTCTGGTGCTTGAAGGAGAATACCATACGGCTCCAATGCCTGTAATTATTCACAAAGGGCGCATCTGGCGGGCAATTGAAAATGCAAAATCATCTACCAGCGAATGGGGTAAAAGATACAGTGCAATGGTTATTTCTGCTGATACGACCAAAGACCTGTTAAATGCTGCCAGCTGGATTCCGACTAATTTTCTTTCATATGATTCCAGCTTTTTAAATGGCAGATTTATGGGCTGGCTCGAAGGTAATGCAGTTGTTACACCTGAAGGAAAAATAGTTGATATTCTGAGGGTTGCTACCTCAGAGAAAGGAAAGGATATGGCTGCCGTTGTTGACATAAGTGATGACGGACTGACTGCTTCATTCAACAAATATGAAGGTTTTATGGATTTTATTGGAGGTGCCAGAAAATTCAGCATACGTCGTGATACAGAAACCGGAAGATACTGGACAATCTCCAATATGATAACTTCTGATTTCAAAGAGATGGATGCAGGTTCAGTCAGAAACACACTTGTAATTCAGAGTTCAGATGATCTGAAAAACTGGACTGTTCATAAAATTCTCCTGCACCATCCCGATCAGAAAAAACATGGTTTCCAGTATATTGACTGGCAGTTCGATGGAAAAGATATTGTATTCCTGTCAAGGACCGCTTATGATGATGAATTTGATGGTGCAAGAAATTTCCATGATGCTAACTACCTGACATTCCACAGGGTTAAGAATTTCAGAAAACTAGTCAGAAATAGTATAAACTGAATCAGCAGGCAATTATCTGCAGCTATTCTTCTTCAATTTGAACATCTCAGGTCAAACCTGATCTTACTCCCTTCCGCTCTTTAATGCTGAGCCTGCCGAAGCACGCCTTTACGCCTTTGAGCCATTGCGCCATTGCGCCGCTAAATATCCATCTCAACCACAGTGATCCCGGAACCACCGAACTCAATATGCTCATCCCTGAAACTTTTTACCACATCAGATGCTGCAAGATATTCACGGACAAGCTGACGAAGTATACCATTTCCTTTGCCATGAAGGATTCTCAGATTACGATGCCTTACAATCAAGGCATTATCTATAAGATCGC
>CAYLYN010000033.1:0-29218 GCA_964387565.1 uncultured Rikenellaceae bacterium
CCACCCCGGCCCCGATAGTTCGGGGCCACCCCTCCTTCAAAAGGAGGGGAAACTTTAACCCGGCTATTTCAATATAAAAAGACCCTTAAGTTGATGGTTATACCCCTGGCCCCTCCCATGAGGGGAACCGGTTTTTCCAACCCTCGAACCTTCGAACCCTCAAACCGTGAAACCGCCATTCCGCCATACCGTCATACCGTAAAACCTTTATAATATGAAAAACCTGTTTCCAATACTCGTTACTTCAATCTTTCTTCTTTCCTGCTCCGCACCCGATACTGTTCAGAAGTCCGGTCCTCTGACTGAAGCTGCTCCTGAAAGCCAGGGCATGTCCTCTGAACGACTGGCACGTATTGATACAATGCTGATACAGGCAGTTGACAGGGGAGATATTCCCGGGGCAGTTGCCCTTGTTGCCAGGAATGGAAAAATTGTCTACCATAAATCCTTTGGTATGGCAGATAATGCTTCTGGGAGAGAAATGAAAACGGATGACATCTTCCGGATAGCTTCACAGACAAAAGCTATAACTGCCACGGCAGTAATGATATTATGGGAGGAAGGGAAATTCAGGCTTGATGACCCCATCTCAAAATACATACCGGAGTTTAAGAATCCCGGGGTTCTAAAAACATTTAATGCAAAAGATTCCTCATATACCACAGAACCTGCAAAAAGAGAAATAACCATAAGGCATCTGATGACGCATACATCAGGTATTGGTTACGGAGTTATTGATGGAGATGACCGGTTCAGAATGATCTACCATAAAGCTGGTATTACAGATGCGTTTACCACTGAACATGTTATACTGTCGGAAAACATTAAAAAACTTGCAAGGCTCCCGCTTCATCATAATCCGGGTGAAGAGTACACATACAGCGAAGGTCTTGATGTATTGGGATCACTGATTGAGATTGTCTCGGGAATGCCATTTGACAAATTTCTGAGAACTCGTTTATTTGACCCTCTGGGGATGAATGATACCTGGTTTTATCTGCCGGATGAAAAGGCACCAAGACTGGTTTCAGTGCAGGAGCCTAAGGATGGAACCTGGAAGAAATATCCGGTAACATTCTATGATACGGATTATCCAATTAGTGGTGCAAAAAGCTATTTTGCAGGAGGTGCAGGCTTGTCAAGTACGGCAAAGGATTATGCAACATTTCTTCAAATGTATCTTAACGGAGGCGAACTAAACGGAAAGAGAATTCTAAGCCGTACCACTGTGCAGGCAATAATGGGTAACCAGAACTATTCTGTATGGGGAGATGATGCAGAATCCTATTACGGACTGGCATTCGGGGTACTTACTCATCGGGGAGCCGAAAAAGGAGGGCAGGGAAGTACCGGCACATTTAACTGGGGAGGTTATTTCAATACATCTTATTTTGCTGATCCTGCAGAAAAAACTATTGGTATAATCTTCAAGCAGACCCAGAATCAGAAAAGCGACAATACTGAATGGAAGTTTAAAATACTTGTGGGTCAGGCAGTTAATGATTAATTGATAAGGCAAATTTTATACCATGAGATTATTAACTGCAACTCTGATACTGATAATTCTGTTGTCTTGTTCAAGGACTGAAAAAAGAATTCCGGTCACAACACAAACACTCATTGATGAAATGACCGACCCTGACAGACTTACAAGACTACCAGCACAGAATTACAAAACAGTACAATTTTCATCCTACGACCGGCGAAGTAAAAGTCCAAATGACAGTTGCTGGTTTTCAAATGAGGATGGTTTTGGAAGTGAACCAATTCCGGGATTTGCAGAAGTGCTGGTAAAACCTGATTCGGGAGGTATTGGTGAATACCTGATTTGTGATATTAAAGGACCTGGAGCTATCGTGCGATTATGGACGGCAAACATAAACGGCAGCATAAGGCTTTTTCTTGATGATATGGTGAAGCCCTTTTTTGAAGGCTCCGCCCAGGATTTCTTCTGGAAGACAACAGATCAGCTTGCAGTTAAGGATTCTCTCTATGATTATACAGCCATTGTCAGACAGTTTGATGCAACTTATTTTCCGGTGCCCTTTTCTCAACAGTGCAGGATTGAATGGATAGGGGACATTACTAAGATTCACTTTTATCACGTGGGCATAAGAATTTATGATCCGGGGGTACCTGTTGAAACATTCAAAAAATCTGATGCAGGGATCTGCCTTCAAAAATTGAAGGAGATAAAGGCAATTTTCTCAGAACCTGATTTGATCACAGAAAGCTCAGACAATCAGGAGTCTATAAAAGAAAGCACCCTTGGACCAGGGGAAAACACAGTGATTTTCAGCGATAGAGGATGCAAGGCGATCAAAAGACTTGCAGTTAATCTGAAAGCTACCAGCGTTGAACAGGCCTTGAGGAGCAATATTATCTCAATATGGTTCGATGACTCGTCAGTTCCACAGGTGGAGGCTCCGCTGGGCGACTTCTTTGGTGCGGCACCAGGGTTGAATCCATATACCTCCCTGCCATTTACAGTTATGCCTGATGGTTTAATGATCTGCCGTTTTTTAATGCCATTCAGGAAAAATGTGAAGATCATGGTTGAGAATTTGTCAGATTCGGAAGTCATCCTTAATTCGCAAGTAACTACCGGAGAATATTTATGGGATGAGGGAAGTTCAATGCATTTCAGAGCCCGGTGGAGGATTGATCATGGCCTTACAGCCTCCTACTTTGATAGTAAAAATTACAATGTGCCTGATATCGTCTATCTTATGGCATCGGGCAAAGGCAGGATTACCGGTGCTGCAGCATTTTTGTATAATCCCAGCAATGCCACAACATCGTGGGGGAACTGGTGGGGTGAAGGTGACGAAAAGATCTTTGTGGACCAGGATACCTTTCCTTCTTTTTTCGGTACGGGCTCAGAGGACTATTTTAACTACTCATGGTCATCAGCGAAGATATTCTCTTTTCCATATTGCGGTCAACCCAGGAATGACGGACCAGGTAACAGGGGTTATGTTTCAAACTACCGGTGGCATATAAATGATGATATTCTATTTTACGATAAGCTTAATTTCTTCATGGAGCTTGGTCATCACGGAGTAGTCCCTGGGTTCTCTTATGGAAGAATAGTCTACTATTACGCTACCCCGGGTACAATAGACGATTATAGCAGGATTTCAGTGAGTGATTTACGCAATCTGCCCTATCTGAAATGGATGCCGGTTGCATATCTCGGATCAGCAGGTTACAGGTATACCCAGGCTGAGGATCTGATAAGCAATAGTGCTTCCGTAAGAACCGAAGAAGATAAGATTGCAGCAGGAAGCAGGATAATCAACTGGACTCCCTCCAGGGGATCAACAAAGCTGAAATTCAATATATCGAGTGAAAAGAATGCTGAAAAAACAAATATCGGATTCACATTCAGGCATGATAAAAACAGCGGAATTGTTTCTATATATTTGAACGGCAGGCTCATAAAGATTGATGGAAAAACTGAGATATCTCTTTTTGAACCACATCAGACAATCCTCAGCAATCACTTTACGGAGAAGATAGATCTTAAGAAAGGATTGAATGAGGTTATTATTGAATCAAAAGAAACCGGTAGCAGTATCAAAGTAGGGATTGATTTTATTTGGATCAAAAAAGATTAGTATTAATTTTAAGTCCTCTATCAGAATTAATTAA
This sequence comes from uncultured Rikenellaceae bacterium, assembly GCA_964387565.1. Taxonomy (GTDB): domain Bacteria; phylum Bacteroidota; class Bacteroidia; order Bacteroidales; family VadinHA17; genus LD21. The sequence continues at coordinate 3,655 of CAYLYN010000033.1, forward strand.
AACCACAGCTAATAAATCCTACCATGAAAACCAACAGAAGAAATTTTTTTAAGATTGCAGGAGCAGCTGGTGCAGGTGTTCTTTCCGGATCAGTAATGAGTTCCTGCAGACCAGGCACAAAATCCATTCAGCCCGGGGAACTGGCAGCAATTAAAGCGGCAGCAGAACTTTCTCATTCACAGGTGTTTAATATGAGCGGCTTTGCTGCTCCAAAAATCGACATCGTTCGGGTGGGAGTAATCGGATTGGGAAGTCGCGGACCAGGTGCAGTTGAAAGGTTATCAAAGATTGATGGAGTTGAGATTAAGGCTTTGTGTGATAAATTACCTGACAGGGTTGATAAAGCACAGAAGATACTTGAAAAAAACGGCCTTCCTGCTGCAAAAGGTTATACAGGCACGCCTGAGATATGGAAGGAGCTGTGTCAGAGTAATGAGCTGGACCTTGTTTATATTACAACCCCATGGGAGTTTCACACACCAATGGCTGTGTTTGCTATGGAGAATGGAAAACATGCAGTATCGGAGGTTCCGGCTGCTGTTACTGTTGACGAGGCATGGCAGCTTGTTGAGACTTCGGAAAGGACTAAGAAACATTGCATGATGCTTGAGAATTGCTGCTATGATTTCTTCGAGTTGCTTACTCTTAATATGGCCCGGCAGGGTTTCTTCGGGGAACTGGTTCATGTTGAGGGAGCATATATTCATAACCTCCTTGAATCAAATTTCAGCAAGACCGGCTATGTTGATATGTGGCGTCTGAAGCATAATCAGAAAAGAAGAGGAAATCTTTATCCTACACATGGACTTGGTCCTGTATGTCAGGCACTTAATATCAACAGGGGCGACCGTATGGATTATCTTACCTCGATGTCGTCAAATGATTTTCAGATGGCTGCTAAAGCTGAAATGCTGGCAAAAGAGGATCCTTTCTACAATGAATTTGTTACAAAAGAATACAGGGGTAATATGACAACAACAGTTGTCCGTACCGAAAAGGGAAAGACAATAATGATACAGCATGATGTTACTTCGACCCGTCCCTATTCACGAATACACCTGATAAGTGGTACTAAGGGAGTGGCACAAAAGTATCCTGAACCTGGCCGGATCTCTAACGCCCATGAATGGTTTGATGAGGCAAAAATGAAAGAGATTGAAGAACAATACACTCCTGAAATTGTAAAAAGGATTGGTGAACTTGCAAAACAGATAGGTGGTCATGGTGGTATGGATTTTATGATGGACTGGAGACTTATCGATTGTCTGAGGAACGGCTTGCCGCTTGACCAGGATGTTTATGACGCAGCTCTCTGGAGCAGTATAGCACCTCTGAGTGAATGGTCTGTCGCTAATCGGTCCAATTCAATTAATGTGCCTGATTTTACAGGTGGTTCCTATAAGTCAAATGCACCTGTCGACATTACACTTTCAAAAGGAGGTAATACTGGCGTCAGATCAAATACCAAATCGGGTGCTCAGTTAACAATTTAATATGATCATGTTCAATCAAAAAAAAACTAAATGAAAACTATATATAAAATAAGTCTGCTTGCGATAACTACGTCTCTTCTTATATGCTGCTCTTCACCTGCACCTCAGGATCCCCGGGGGCTATATACCGAGGTTGATAAAAATGCAGCTCCCAATACTCTGACTGATAAGGAAAAAAAGAGTGGTTGGCAGCTCATGTTTGATGGTACTTCAACGACTGGCTGGCATGGATATAATATGAAAGGATTCCCTGATTGCTGGGCAATAGAAGATGGATGCCTTACTATGAACACAACAGGAAGTGGTGAAAGCCAGGATATAATTACTGACAAGATTTACAGGAATTTCGCATTGAGTGTTGATTATAAGGTGACTCCGGCAGCGAACAGCGGGATAATATTTCAGATTAAGGAAGATACCATATATAATTTCCCTTATGAAACCGGCCCTGAGATGCAGATCATCGATGATGACGGCTGGCCAGGGACTCTGGAAGAGTGGCAGAAAAGCGGTGCAAACTATGCCATGTACAATGCAAAAACTAAAGCTGCCAAACCTGTTGGTGAATGGAACAACATTCTTTTGTATGTTAAGGACAACAAGGTAACCCAGATGCTTAATGGAGTGATTGTTGTTGAGTACGAAAAATATTCAGATGAATGGACCAAACTTCGGAACAGTGGTAAATGGGCTGACTATCCCGATTATGGAAAATATGATGAGGGCCACATTTCACTTCAGAACCATGGAACAAAAGTATGGTTTCGTAATATAAAGCTGAAAGAGATTTAATTTATTCATTTCCATATTATTATGTCAGATATACGTAATTCCAGGCGGGATTTTCTTAAAAAAACCGGACTGGTCACCACAGTATTTACCATTCTTCCGAATCATGTCATTAGCGGTCTCGGTAAAAAAGCCCCCAGTGATAAGTTAAATATCGCAGGAATAGGCATTGGAGGCAAAGGACATGTTAACCTGAAAGGGATGAATACGGAAAACATTGTCGCCCTGTGTGATGTTGACTGGAAATATTCGGATATATGTTTCAAAGATTTCCCCGGAGCAAAGAAATACTGGGACTGGCGTAAGATGTTTGATGAGATGGGAAAATCCATTGATGCAGTAATGGTAGCTACAGCTGATCATACACATGCAGGGATTGCTGCTACTTCACTGACTCTGGGAAAGCATGTATATTGCCAGAAGCCTCTTACTCACTCTGTATATGAATCACGCCTGCTTACAAAACTGACGGAAAAGCATAAAGTTGCCACCCAGATGGGAAACCAGGGAAACTCTCATGATGATGTAAGGAAACTTTGTGAATGGATATGGAATAACGAAATAGGTGAGATAAGAGAAGTTCATGCCTGGACCGACAGGCCGATATGGCCCCAGGGAATACCCAGACCTGCAAAGGTTATGCCGGTACCAAAAACACTTAACTGGGATCTGTTTATTGGTCCTGCTCCTTTTCGTCCATTTAATGATATTTATACACCCTGGAACTGGAGAGGGTGGTGGGATTTTGGCACCGGTGCCTTTGGAGATATGGCCTGTCATGTGTTGGATCCTGTATACAGGGCTCTTAAGCTGGGTTATCCTGACAAAGTCCGGGGAAGTTCCACATCAATAAATACTGAATCTGCTCCGCAGGCAGAAACAGTTGAATTTTCATTTCCTGCCCGTGATAATATGCCTAAAGTATCACTCCCTCAGGTGAAAGTCCACTGGTATGACGGAGGTCTGTTGCCAAACCTTACCGACCTTCTTCCTGAAGGCGAGAATCTGATGGCTGATGGTCTTGGGGGGTGTCTTTTTATAGGATCAAAAGATACACTGATGTGCGGCTGTGGAGGTTATAATCCACGATTGCTTTCAGGACGAATACCTGATGTTAAACCTTATTTGCGACGTATTCCCGGTGGAAATACCTTTTATCCAAACGGACCTCATGAACAGGACTGGATCAGGGCATGTAAGGAGTCGCCTGAGAGCAGAACTGAGGGTTCTTCAAACTTTGCCTATGCAGGGCCTTTCAATGAAATGGTAATGCTTGGAGTACTGGCTGTCAGATTACAGGGACTTAATAAAGCATTATCGTGGAATGGAGAAGAGATGAAATTCACTAATATCTCATCAACGGAGGAGCTGAAAATTATGGTGACGGATGATTTTAAGGTTGTTGACGGACACCCTACATTCGATAAGAAATATCAGACATTCAATGCCCTCGAATGTGCCAGTCAATACATAAAACATGTTTACCGCGAAGGCTGGAGCCTTCCTGCTATGCCCTGATATCCATAAAGCTAAAACTGAAAGATGACAAAGCGAGATCTTTATTTATACTTCATCTGCATGATCGCAACCATGGGCGGTCTGATGTTTGGCTTTGATATTGCTATAATTTCGGGAGCAGTCCCTTTTATACAGAGCTACTTCGGATGGACCGAACTGGAGCTCGGTTGGGGCGTAAGCTCTCTTCTGATGGGAGCTATATTTGGTTCCTTTGGTTCAGGTATCCTTACTGATAAATACGGGAGGAAAAAGGTTTTGATTTATGTGGCTCTGTTCTTTGCACTATCATGTGCAATGACCGCCCTTGCAACTTCACCGTTGTTGTTTATTTTATCGAGGATTTTCGGGGGACTGGCAGTAGGAGCTGCCTCGGTTCTGTCGCCGATGTATGTGGCAGAAGTAGCTCCACCCCGGATACGTGGAATGCTTGTGGCAATATATCAGCTTGCAATTGTATTCGGTATTCTATGCTCATATACAATTAATTACTGGCTTCATGATGCTGACAATAACTGGAGGTGGATGTTCGCTACAGGAATAGTTCCTTCAGTTCTTTTTTTTGCAGGTTTGTTCTTTATCCCTGAAAGTCCCAGGTGGCTGTATAAAGCAGGAAGGAAAGATGAATCTCTTATGGTACTAAGGAGAATAGTAAGTGATTCATTTGCAGAAGAGGAAATTAAGGAAATAGCCAAATCTCTCACAGAAAACCCCGGATCTGCTCCGAGGGGTGAGTTATTCAAACCTGCTTCACGTAAAGTAATGCTTGTAGGATTTTTTTTAGCCATTTTAGTTCAGGTAAGCGGGATAAACACCGTTATTGATTATGCTCCAAAGATTCTTCTTGCAGCAGGGGTGGAAATTAAAAATGCTCTTCTTCAGACCTCTATTCTTGGTCTGATCAACTTCATATTCACCTTTGTGGCGATTCTTTTTGTCGACAAGGTTGGAAGGAGAAGACTATATCTTACGGGTTCAATGGGTATGGCAATAACCCTGATAATGCTGGCCGTTTCTTTTTTCTTTAAAATGGAAGGTATCTTCACTCTGATAAGCATAATGTTATTCCTGGCTTTTTTTTCATCATGCATCGGACCGGTATTCTGGACACTTGTGTCGGAGATATACCCGAACCGCATTCGTGGCAAAGCCCTGGCATTTGCCTCATTTACACAATGGATATTTAATTTCCTGGTTGTTTTACTTTTTCCGCATTTTCTGGCATCAGCAGGTGGTACAGTAACATTTCTTTTTCTTGCAGTTATGTCATTTATCCAATGGCTGTTCACATACCTTTATGTGCCTGAGACTAAAGGAAAATCACTGGAAGAGATAGAGCTCCTCTGGCAAAATTAGAACTAAACTAATTAGATAAACCGCTATAAATTTTATTATGAAACCCACATGTTAGAAAACACAAATAAGGATGAAAATATTAATCATGTGGGTTCCATGTGACAATTAAAATCAAAATTATTTACACATGAAAAAAGGTAAACTGTTACGTCTGGGAATTGTATGCTTGACAGCTCTGATAGTATATTCCTGTTCATCCGAGAAAAACGGAACTAAAACTTCCGGTCATTCTTTTAATGGAGAATATTCAGGAGAATTTCTTAACCGGGTTGCTTTTCCCATCGGTGGAATCGGAGCCGGTATGTTTTGTATGGATGGAACCGGTTCTCTTTCACATCTGTCTATTAACAATAAACCAGAAATGTTCAACGAACCCTATGCTTTTGCAGCTATCAGTGTTAAGGGTTACCCTGACGCTGCCAAAGTGCTTGAAGCTCAGGTTCCGGGATGGAAGATGTTCGGAATGGCCGGATCAGGCAATGGAGGTGCTGGCAGGAACTATGGATATCCGCGGTTTAAAAATGGCCGTTTTTTGCCTCGTTTCCCCTTTGCAACTCTGATTCTTGACGATAAGGATATACCCCTGGGTGTGGAGATTACAGGTTGGAGCCCGTTTATACCGGGTGATAATGACAATTCAAGCCTGCCGGCAGGTGCCATGGAATATAAATTTACAAATACATCCTCCTCCGATCTCGAAGCAGTATTCTCATGGAATTCCAGGAATATAATTTCGGAGCGGACAGGCAGAATACTCGGAATGAAGAATGGATTTATTCTCACAGGTGAAGCTAAGGATGGAACCACTTCAGGAACAACAGGCTACGCAGTGTCTGTCAGTGATAACAATGCAGTAGTCGATCACTGCTGGTTCAGAGGCTCCTGGTTCGACCCGGCTATGATACTGTGGAAGAATATTGAAAACGGTAATATGGTATCCAATGCACCGGTAGATAATGCAGCACCTGGTGCATCTATATATGTTCCTGTGAAACTGAAACCAGGTGAGAGCAGGACAGTCCAGGTCAGGTTCAGCTGGTATATGCCTGATACAAAGCTTTCTATCGGTATAACTGCAAAGCCGGGGCAGCAGACTCCGGTCTATAAACCATGGTATGCCTCAAAATTCAGCAGCCTTGCCGAGGCAACAGATTACTGGAACCAGAATTATGATGATCTAAGGCATAAGAGCGAACTCTTCAGAGATGCTTTTTTCTCTTCAACTCTTCCTCCTGAGGTTCTTGAAGCTGTGGCAGCAAATCTTACGATCATAAAATCACCAACTGTTCTTCGTCAGGATGATGGAAGGCTTTGGGCCTGGGAAGGCTGCGGTGATAACAGCGGGTGTTGCCATGGTACCTGTACACATGTCTGGAATTATGCCCAGGCAATCCCTCATCTTTTCCCGGCACTCGAAAGAACACTTCGTGAAACCGAATTCATGGTCAGCCAGGATGAACGAGGACACCAGACATTCAGGGCAAATATGCCTATTTCAGAACCTGCTCATACATTTTATGCTGCAGCTGATGGTCAGCTTGGCGGTATTATGAAAGTATACAGGGAGTGGAGAATCAGCGGAAATACTGAATGGATGAAGAGTCTGTATCCGCTGGTTAAGAAAAGCCTCGACTATTGCATTGAAACATGGGATCCCGGGCATAAAGGATATCTTGAGGAGCCGCATCATAATACTTACGATATTGAATTCTGGGGACCAGACGGCATGTGTACAAGCTTTTATCTGGGCGCTCTCACCTCATTTATAGAAATGAGTAAAGCCGCAGGCTCTTCATATGAGGAGTATGAAAACCTGCTTGAAAAAGGAACATCCTATATGGAAAGCGATCTATATGATGGTGAATATTTCATTCAGAAAGTAGTGTGGGAAGGGCTTCAGGCGCAAAGTCCGGTTGAGGTTGCCAAAACCAGTCTGAATATTGGTTATTCTGATGAGGCTCTTGAACTTATGAAAAAGGAAGGCCCAAAATATCAGTATGGTAAGGGATGTCTGTCAGACGGTGTGCTTGGAATGTGGATGGCTGATGTATGTGGGCTCAGGGAGGCAGTTGATAACGAGAAAGTTAAGAGCCATCTTGTGGCAATTCATAAATATAACCTGCGAAAAGTCCTTTATAATCATTCAAATCCTCAGAGACCAACATATGCCGCCGGAAAAGATGGCGGATTACTTCTCTGCACATGGCCCAAGGAGGGTAAGCTGTCTCTTCCTTTTGTTTATAGTAATGAAGTATGGACTGGGATTGAATATCAGGTTGCCAGTCATCTTATGATCATGGGTGAAGTCGAAAAGGGACTTGAGATTGTCAGGATCTGCAGGGAGAGATATGACGGAAGTGTACGTAATCCTTTCAATGAATATGAATGCGGAAACTGGTATGCCCGCGCCATGTCAAGTTATGCATTGCTCGAAGGACTTACAGGTGTAAGGTATGACGCTGTTGACGGGACACTTTATATAGATTCAAGGATAGGTGACTTTACAAGTTTCCTGTCTACTGAAACAGGTTTCGGAAATGTAGGACTTAGAGAGGGCAAACCCTTCCTTAAGGTGGCTTATGGAAAAATTGAACCGGAGAAAGTAATAGTATCAGGAACAGAGAGTCAATTAATATATTGAATTTAAGTGTTTTACCTGTTTAAAGAGCTTAGCAGACATCGGTGGAGGACTATTGCTGGTATAAGCGGTTATCTTCTTGCCACACTGTTTATCATGCTTATTCTTTCAGTGACAACAACGAATGAAAATGATTCTGTTGGCATACTGAAAGGAACGGGCACTCATTTCATAGTTTACATACCGGCCGGTAGTTCATGCTGTCCCCCAGCTGAGAAATATTCAATGGATGGTTCTCTGGTTGCCGAAGGAGGTTATACTATGATGCTTAATAGTGATCTTATCTATTCATTAAAGGAAATTGCAGGGATTAAAGATGCGGCTCCCTATCTTCTTTATAAAATCTTCGACAAGGATTACAAAAGCGATATTACCCTCGGTGGTATTGATACAACCAGTTATGCGACCATGACAAATGTATGTGCACCCTCAAATCTCATTTCAGGCAGATATCTTTCAGGTAAGCCTGGTGAGGTAGTTGCCGAAGAGTCATTTGCACAGGCCCATAAAATAAATGTCGGCGATACATTAAATACATATGGTGTCACTCTTTTCGTGGGAGGAATTATTAACTCAGGTATCAGACCCGGGAAAGCTGATCTTTATGCACCTATCGATCAGGTCAGAAGTATCCTGAAGGATAGCCTCAGCTGCATCTCCGATGGATTTGATATGAACATAATACTTGTTGAGGTTGAGGATGCGAGGATACAGAGCAGGGTGATCAGCCAGATAAAGTCGAAAATGAATTTCCTGTCTGTTTCAAGCTACAACTGTTATCAGCCTGCAAGTGAGGTTATGAAAATTATGGAGGGGACATCCACTCTTTTATCAGTAGTGGTCTTTCTTTTTCTGATTATTTTCTCGGTAAAGACACAGCTAACTAACCTGCTGGAGCGGTACAGCGAGATAGGGATATTAAAATCACTTGGGTGGTCTGATACGCGACTAAGCATTCAAGTAGTTACAGGATCTGTAATACAGGCATTTACCGGCAGTATTTTTGGTGTCCTGCTTGGTATATCAGGAATATCACTAATAAATAGCCGGGGGATAAAGTTATTTGGTTCATTAGATCTCCAGCTTCAGACTGAAATGATACCTGTCCTTATCCTTTTATCTGTTGGAGGAGGTTTGATTGCCAGTTTGTTACCTGTGATAAGACTGCACAGGATGAGGGCTGGTGAGATGATAAACAGTTTTAACTGAAGAGATTGTATCTGAACTGTGATCTTGATAAATAATATTACAAGGGAAGAAAAATAAAGGAAGGATAATGAGCACTCCATTTATCGAATGCATATCTCTGTCTAAACAATACTCACGTAATAATAAGGTATTTAATGTATTAAGCAATATTAACCTGAGTGTCATGCGCAATGAATCACTGCTGATCAAAGGACGCTCGGGTGCAGGAAAATCAACACTTCTTAACCTCATGTCCGGGCTGATCCGTCCAACGGAAGGTAAGGTTTTAATCGGAGGAAGAAGTATCGGCGAAATGAATAATGAATCTCTGAGCCGACTGCTCAGGGAAGATGTCGGTATTATTTTTCAGAATTTCAATCTCCTTCCAACATATAACATTTTCGAAAATATTGAAATCGCTCTTATCCCTGATCGTACAGAAAAAAAAGAAATCTGCAGTAAAATAATGCTTTATCTCGAAAAATTTGATCTTAAGGATAAAGCCGGTCAGTTACCAGCTGAGCTTAGTGTTGGCCAGCAACAGAAAGTCGCAATCATAAGGACGCTCATTAAAAAACCTTCAGTTATTTTTGCAGATGAGCCAACAGGATCTGTTGACGAAATAACTGCAGGAGAGATATTGAATCACCTGGCAGATCTTAAGAAGAATGGTGATGTAACACTGGTAATGGCTTCACATGGCAATATCCCTGATAGTTACGCTGACAGGGCAATTGTAATTGAAAACGGACAGATTAAGAACTGATTTTTCCATTATTTTACCTTACTTTATCGCAGAATTTCAAATCATACTTGTTATGACAAAATATTTATTCTCTGTTACTTTGTTATCCTGTATTCTTGCTGTCTCCTGCGGAAAAGCAACACAAAATAATACGGGACAGGACCGGATCACTGATTTTGTTGATCCGTTCATCGGAACTGCTTATCACGGACATACATATCCGGGTGCTGCATACCCCTTTGGACAGGTTCAGCTGAGCCCCGATAACGGAACCCAGGGCTGGGACTGGTGCTCCGGATATCATTATTCTGACAGTATGCTGGCCGGATTCAGCCATTTGCATCTTAGTGGTACAGGGATAGGCGATCTCGCAGATCTGTCCTTTCTTCCTGTTACAGTGCCGGTCACTTTTAACGAAGAAGAGACTAATGCAGATTTTGTGAAAAGGTATTCAGGTAAATACTCTCACTTCGATGAATCGGCTTCACCTGGATATTATTCTCTTAAGATTAAGAGTAACGGAGTCAAAGCTGAAATGACCGTTACAGAGAGAGCCGGTCTTCACAGGTATACCTTCCCTGAAAATGGAGAGAAAAATATTATAATTAATCTTGGTTTTGCAATTAACTGGGATAAACCCTACAAGACAGATCTTGTTGTAGTCGATGATCATCTTATTACAGGTACCCGGCTTTCAACAGGCTGGGCTAAAGATCAGCACGTCTATTTTGCTGTCAGGTTTTCAATTCCTTTTATTAATGCTTCTGTCGGAAATGCAGGCGGTGAAGAAAGAACAGTAGGAATTATCTCATTTGCTCAGAAATCAGTGATGGCAAAAGTGGGTATATCCTCAGTCAGTGTCGAAAATGCCATTACCAACCTCGATACCTCTCTTCCGGGCTGGGACTTTGAAGCAACGCGTAAGGCAGCTTCTGATGCATGGGAAAAGGAACTGTCAAAAATTCTTATAACTTCTGACGATCCTGATCAGAAAAAGATATTTTATACTGCCCTTTATCATACGATGGTTGCTCCGGCTCTCTTTTCTGATGTGAATGGTCAGTTTAAAGGTCTTAATGGTGATGTACAGACAGCTGAAGGCTACAAGCGATACACGGTTTTTTCCCTGTGGGACACTTACCGGGCACTTCACCCGCTCTTTACAATAACCGAACAGGCAAGAGTGAATGATATGGTTAAATCGATGCTCGATCACTATAAACAGTGCGGAATTCTCCCTGTATGGGAACTGGAAGGTAATGAGACTTTCTGTATGGTTGGCAATCACTCAATATCTGTCATTGCCGAGGCAATAATGAAGGGAATAGGGGATTTCGATGCGGAACTTGCCTTTGAGGCTATGAAAGCTACATCATTACACGACAGGGATGGTATGGGACTATATGATAAGCTCGGATACATGCCCGCCGATAAGGTTCCTCAATCTGTTGCAAAATCCCTTGAAGTGGCAGTTGATGACTGGGCAGTTGCCGCAGTTGCAAAAAAACTAGGCAAAACTGCAGATGCTGAATACTTCTTTAAACGCTCCGAAAGTTACAGACAGTACTTCGACAAGGATACCGGGTTCATGAGAGGGAAACTCAGTAACGGAAAATGGACTGAACCATTTGATCCTGTGTTTTCAAAGCATGAGGGAAGCGATTATACAGAGGGAAACGCCTGGCAATATGTATGGATAGTGCCTCATAATCCTGATGGACTAATATCATTATTTGGAGGAAAAGAACGATTCGCTGAAAAACTTGACCAGCTCTTCAAGGTGGAACAGGGCGTGGCAGGAGAGGAGGCTTCGCCTGATATTTCAGGACTGATCGGAGCTTATGCTCATGGAAATGAACCAGGTCATCATACTACATTTCTATTCAATTTTTGTGATATGCCCTGGCGAACTCAGGAACTAAACCGTCAGATACAGACCACAATGTACACTACAGCTCCCGACGGACTCTGTGGTAATGAAGATTGTGGACAGATGTCAGCATGGTATATCTTCAGTGCCATGGGTCTGTACCCTGTGAACCCGTCTGATATGAAGTACCAGTTCGGTTCTCCGATAGTTCAGGAGGCTAAAATTGAAATTGCACCGGGAAAGTTCTTTACTATGAAAGCTCCCCTGGCTTCAAATGAAAATAAATATATTCAGGAGGTCAGACTCAATGGTCAGGTTCTGACAAGATCATACATTACTCATGATGAGATTATGAGCGGAAGTACTCTTGAATTTGATATGGGACCAGCTCCGCGGAATAATTTGTTTAACTAGGCTCTTTCCTAATCCTCAAATTTTTTCCGGTAACTTAACGGTGTAAGACCTGTTATTTTCCTGAACTGTCGGATGAAATAGGATATATTGTTAAAGCCGCAGGTATAACAAATATCTGCAATTGATTTGTTTTCGTTCACAAGCATACGGCATGCCTGACCGATTCTGATCTCATTCAGGAAACGTACAAAAGTCTTGTTGGTCCTTATTCTGAAGTACCTGCAAAATGCAGCTGTTGAAAGATTTGCAATTGATGCTGCCTTTTTCAGGCTTATTCCCTGATACATATTTTCAAGAACATACCTGTAAACCTTATTGAGCCTCTCGGCATCTCTCTCATTAATTGTGCTGGTGACTGACGGGCTTGCCAGATATTGAAATTCCCCGTTGAATGCAATTTTTTCGAGTATCGACATTAGTAGTATTATCCTTGTGAATCCATATGATGATTCAATCATTCGCATTAGGTACGCAACCTCATCCCTGGTCTTCCCTGTAAGCTTGATTCCCCTCTGAGACTGTTGTATAATTTTGATAATGATCTTTGATTCAGGGAGGTTCCAGAAAGCACTGCCTAGAATTTCTGTGTTGAAGAGGATATATATTGCTTCCGAATAACTGTTGTTTCCTTTCCCGTCACTGCACCACTCATGCGGCACATTGGGCCCTATCATAACAAGATCACCTGCAGAATATGGTTCAACAGAATCACCCACAAAACGGGTTCCGGTACCCTCTACTACAAGCAGTATCTCAACTTCCTGATGGAAATGCCGCATTGATGGGAAACGATCAACCTTCATATGATTTATATGGAATGAATGGTTAATGTTGGCTTCTACTTTTTCGAGACTTGGTAACATGTCAAAATTGTGTTATTTATAAATACAAAACTATCATAAAAATTATTGTTGGGAAGATACCTTTGAGATATAAAATTCATATGATTTGTCATTGGGAAAGAATATTTAATAATTTTAAGAGAAAAAGTGGCAGTGGCAAAAAAGAATTATCTCGTAACCAGGGGTACATTAATAGATAAACCTGCATTCCCGGCGATTGATGCACATAACCACCTTTGGGGTAACTGGCAGGTTGATAAGGTTGTACAGACAATGGACGAGGTTGGGGTGATAAGTTATTGCGATGTAACAGGGAATGTTCTGATTGAGTTTGCCGGAGGAGGTTACCGTATAAAACCAGGAGATATAAATGGTTTCATTGAAAACTGTTCATCCAAATACCCGGGTCGCTTTTACTGTTTTACAATGTCTGCCTTTGCTCATCCTGCCGATACTCCTCTTTTTACTGATCATAAACGTTTTGTTGATGAGTGCATAATAACTCTCAATGATCATGTTAGTAAGGGTGCAATGGGACTGAAGATTCTTAAGGAACTGGGTCTTCATTACCGCGATTCATCAGGTAAACTGATCGACTGTAATGACGACAGACTTGCCCCAATATGGGAAGAGGCCGGCAGACTTAATATTCCCGTGCTTATTCATCAGGCTGATCCTTCAGGTTTCTTTGAGCCCGTAACTCCTGACAATGAACACTATGAATCGCTTATCAAGTTCCCTTCATGGAGTTTCGCCGATCCGAAATTTCCACGGAAAATTGAACTTCTAAGGCGCAGGGATGATCTTGTCAGAAAACACCCCGGAACGAAATTCATTCTGCCCCATTTTGGCAATTATGCAGAAAACATTCAATATGTATCCGGTCTGCTGGATGAATGTCCTAATGCATATATCGATTTTTCAGCAAGGCTTGATGAACTGGGAAGACAACCTTATTCAACACGTGAATTCTTCATAAAGCATCAGGACAGGATCATCTTTGGAACAGACATGCCTGCAAATATTGATAGTTCAGTTGAGATGTACCGGACCTATTTCAGGTTTCTCGAAACTTTTGATGAATCTTTCTACTCACCCGACTACGATGGTACTTTTGAAAGAGCAAGATGGCCCATTTGCGGTATCGGCTTACCGGAAGATGTACTGAAAAAGATATATTATGAGAATATAATAAAAATTATCCCTTCTCTGCGTACTGTTAATAATTTCACACAAAGCAAATAATTATGATCAAAACAAAAGTTGGATTCATCGTTTTCGGAGTTCATAAGGACGGTCTGAAAGATCCTATGGGTACTCCATTCATTGATAATAAAATAGTATCAGAAGCAAAGAAAGCACTGAAAAACAATGGATTGGATCTTGTTGAATATGAGTTGGTAATAGCTTCTAAGAAGGAGTCAAAAGCCTGTTTCGATAAGTTCAAAAAGATGAATGATATCGATGCCGTTGTCCTTTTCTCAGGCACCTGGGTCTGGGCCGCTCATATGATCGCTGCGGTGCGCGATTTCGCCTCCACAGGAAAAGGTATTGTCCTGTGGACAAATCCTGGAAGCCAGGGATGGAGACCTGTTGGCGGACTTGTAATGCAGGGTGCCTTCAAGGAGATCGGGCTCAGTCACCGCTTCGTTTACGGAAGTTATAAAGATCATGCCGAAATTGAGAAAATTGTCTCATACTGCCGTGCAAGTGCAATGAAAAACAGGCTAAATATGAGCACTATCGGAACTTTTGGAGGCAGGGGAATGGGACAGACCTGCGGTGCTGCCGATCCGTCACAGTGGATGAAAATGTTCGGAATAGATATCGATTCAAGAGATACTTCAGAACTCCTTGAGACAGCAAAAAAAATTACTCCTTCTGAAATAGCAGAGGCCAAAAAACGAATACAAAAGCTATTCTCAAAACCGATCCCTGAGAATGAACAGGCAGAAAAATCTATCCGTCTCTATCTTGCCATTAAAAAACTGATTAAAAAGAATGAGTGGGATTTCTATACTATCCAGTCGTTCCCTGGTCTTGGCGATGAATACAGTGCCACCTGTTTTGCCCAGAGCATGATACTTGAAGATGGTATCGGGACCTCTACTCTTGGTGATTTCAATACAGCTTTAACTGTTAAGTGTCTCACTGACATGAGCGATGAGCCGGTCTATTATGGAGACCTCCAGCATATTGACAAGAAAAACAACGAGATAAAGATTATAGGTGATGGCGCCTGCCCGCCTTCGCTTGCCGGAAAACTGGGACCTGCAGGTTTTGCAGAACATGGTATCCCCACAGAGGGTGAAGCAGGAGGTATTTCAGTTGAGCTTGTCTGCAAGGTGGGAGAAGGAGTTCTGGCACGGCTTGGAAGGAATAATGGTGAATTTGAAATGGTGATTACCAGGTGTTCTGTTTTTGAACCACCCAAAAGTCAGATTGAGAAACGGCGACTTGAATGCGGAATACCCTTCTGGCCTCATGGTTTTGTAAGAGCTCATTGCGATATTGAGGCTCTCCTTCAGGCATGGAACAACGAATATGCATGTCTGGGATACGGTGCTCATCTGTACGAAGAGCTGAAGGCATTTTGTGAACTGACAGGGATTAAGGTAATTGCTTTGTAATAAATCTGCAGGCTAAAGGTGACGGGCATCAGGCGACAGGAACAACTCGAACCAGAAACCTCAACCTCAACCTCAATCTCAACCTCAACCTCAACCTCAACCTCAACCTCAACCTCAACCTCAACCTCAACCTTAACCTCAACCTCAACCTCAACCTCAACCTCAACCTCAACCTCAACTATGCCACTAATACTCAACAGACAACAGGTTCTCGACATTTATGCGTATGCAGCAGCACGCAAATGGGTAATTCCAACATTCAATACCGAAAACCTTACCACTTCTGAAGCCATCCTATCAGCTGCACTCGCCTACAGCCGGAAAACAGGCACACCTGATATTCCTGTCACTATAGGCATAACTAACCAGTACAGCCATCGAAGCCAGTCAGTCTATTATACACATACACGCCAGTGGGACATCGGACTTAAACTTTTTCTTGCTGACTTAGATGTACTGACTGCAAAAGGATCTCCTTTTGAGAAGCTGAATGTTATGATACATCTCGATCATACACAATGGGATAGTGACAAGCCTCTTCTGGAATGGGATATGAGCTCCTTCTCAATGATAATGTACGATGCCTCATCGCTGCCCTTTGATGAAAATATCAAAAAAACTGCTGAGTTTGTTGACAGGTGCGGAAGAGAGATTGTCATTGAAGGAGCCTGCGATGAAATTGTGGATGCCACAGGTGATGAGAGGAGTGATCTGACAACCCCTCAGCAGGCTTTAAAATATCTGAAAAACACAGGAGCTGATTTTATTGTTGCAAACCTCGGAACTGAACACAGGGCAAGCGCCGCCGACCTTAAATATCACGGAGACCTTGCCCGGGAGATCAGTAAGCTTACCGGGCCCAAACTGGTTCTGCATGGTACTTCGTCTGTTGGCAATGATCAGGTGAGAAACCTTTTCAACGACGGAATAGCCAAAGTCAATATCTGGACAATACTGGAAAGAAATACGGCACCTCTACTGTTTGAAGATATGGTACGAAATGCGGCAAAGGTAACTGGCAGTTCAAAGACTGAGCAAATGATAAGTAATGGTCTGCTAGGTGAAAAAGTCGATCGGAATTCGAAAGCATCATTATCTCACTACACAACAGTTTACAGACAGGATATCATTTTCATGGAGATGAAAAGGATTGTAACTGATTATCTCAATCTCTGGTATATTTAATCATTTATCTGATGCAGAATTACCTTGGTATTGATATTGGCACAAGCGGCTGCAAGGCAGTGGTATTTGATGATACGGGCCATCAGGTATCAGCATCATACAGGGAATATAACACAATTTCAAAATACCCCGGATGGGCCGAACTTGATACCGACGAGGTTATTGCCTCTTGCTTTGATGTGATCAGGGAGGCTGCGGGAACTGCAGGAGCCGGTTCTGTTAAAGGAATAGGAATCTCAAGCCAGGGGGAGGCATTTACGCTTCTAGATAAGGAGGGCAGGGCTCTCTGTAATGCCCTTGTTTCTTCAGATATAAGAGCAAATGATCTGATCGAACCCTGGACAAAAGAGTTCGGTGAGAAGAAACTTTATAATATCACCGGTCATACACCTCATCCCATGTTCTCGCTGTTTAAGCTTCTGTGGATGAGGAATAATGAACCGGAGATATGGTCCAGGGCTGAAAGGATACTCTGTTTTGAGGACCTGCTTCAGTATCGTCTGGGTTTAGTCAATCCAACAATGGGATGGCCTCTTGCCGGACGTACGATGCTTTTTGATGTTGTGACACACAGGTGGGACACAACTATACTCGACAGGATAGGCCTCGATGCCGGAAAGCTTTCCAAACCGTTAAGGTCAGGAACTATTGCCGGGTATATCTCCGGAGATACTGCAAAATCACTCAACCTTTCAACCGATACATTTATTGTTACAGGTGGTCATGATCAGCCCTCTTCAGGTCTTGGTGCAGGTGCAGTTGATCAGGGGATAGCTGTATATTCTTCAGGAACCGTTGAATGTATTACACCAGCCTTCAGTAAACCTGTCTTCACAGAAGAGCTGAGAAAGAGTAACCTTTGCACATATGACCATACTGCTCCTGGCATGTATGCCACTGTTGCCTTTAGCCTGACTGGTGGAAATATTCTGAAATGGTTCCGTGACCAGTTTGGTCTGGCTGAAAAAGAAGAAGCAAAAAGGCTTAAATGTGATCCGTATGAATTACTAATGAATGAACTGCCAGAAGAACCCTCACGGCTCATGGTGATGCCCTATTTCACACCTTCAGGGACTCCCTATTTTGATGTAAATGTGAAGGGGACTATCCTTGGGCTTGACATGAGTGTTACCCGAATGGAGACACTCAAAGCCCTGCTTGAAGGAGTTGCATTTGAAATTAAGCTAAACCTGGAGATATTAAAACAATCAGGTTATGAGGTTAAGGAACTCAGAATAATTGGAGGAGGTTCAAAATCTCTGAAACATGTTCAGCTAAAGGCAGATGTGGCAGGTATGCCAATAACAGTACTCGATGTTGCAGAGGCCGGATGTATGGGCGTTGCCATGCTTGCCAAAGCCCATAATGACAAAACGGATGTGACAGATATTTCGCGTAAATGGGTAAAGCCTGTCTCTGTGGTTTATCCGGAAAAACACTCACATTATAATACTAAATTTCAGAAGTACAGGGAGCTCTATCACAAGCTCAGGATTATTTATTCTAATATGTAACTATATGAAAATCAGAATCTCTATCATCTTGATAATCACTGTTTTTTATAGCTGTGACAGCAAAAAGGAGGAGTCGCACAGGTCATCAGCAAACCAGCCCGGAGCTATTTATGAATACTCCGATTTTGCCGAAACACGCTGGATCAGCTTTGAGAATATAACAGGAGACAAAGGGAGCGGGGGAATGGAAAATAACGGTGCAAAAGGTCATCCCTGCGACAGTATTACTGCAGGTGCAACAAAAACGATCCTCGATATTAAAGGTCCGGGAATTATTAACCGTATGTGGATCACAATCAGTGACCGGTCACCTGAAATGCTCAGGAGCCTTGTTATTAAAATTTACTGGGATAATGAGAAGAAACCTGCAGTAAATGTTCCGTTTGGCGATTTCTTCGGTATAGGACTTGGAAAAACAGCGGTCTATGAAAATGCATTGTTCGCAAATCCTGAAGGACGTTCATTCAACTCATTCGTTCAGATGCCCTTTCGGGAGGCAGCAAGAATAGAACTTGTAAATGAATCAGATAAGGATCTCCTTATGATTTTCTATGACATAAATCTCCAGCTAATAAAGGAATGGAAGCCTGACTTTCTGTATTTTCATTCCTTCTGGCACAGGGATACTGCTACCAGACTTGCCGAAGATTTTGAAATTCTGCCGTCAGTGAAAGGAAAAGGGAGGTTTCTCGGAACAAATATCTCAATAAATGCAAATCCCGATTACAAGGACTGCTGGTGGGGTGAGGGAGAAGTTAAAATGTACCTTGACGGAGACAAGGAACTGCCTACTCTTGTCGGTTCCGGTACGGAAGATTATATTGGTACCGCCTGGGGTCAGGGACAGTTTTTTAATAAATATACAGGTTGCCTTGTTGCTGACAGCAAAAATCTCCAATGGGCTTTTTACAGATATCATATAATCGATCCTGTCTATTTTAAAACTGACTGCAGGGTTACAATTCAGCAGATTGGAGGAAATATCAAGGATATTGTAATTGGTTTGCAGAGGCAGAATGCTGAACTGATTCCGATAACTGTTCACCAGGCTCCGTTGTTCATTCACATTTATAAAAAAGACAGCGTTGTTGACCTGAACGATCCGAAATTGCCAAATGCCTGGACAAACTTCTACAGGTCGGATGATTTTGCAGCTACATCCTATTTCTATCTGGACAGACCTGTTAATGAACTACCTGATCTGCAACCCCGTTCAGTCAGGACAAAGTAAAACATGGAGTTTCTAATATTTGTTGCATGATAATAATACTTTTTTGAAAATTCCGGAACATTATTAATTCCCCCTTTGAAGAGCCTGCCATGAGCGGAGCGAAGGGGGGCAGGGGGATGTTTTTACAGATCCACACAACATCTGAATCCGACAGTTGAACACCTGTCGAGTCCCGGCCACATCAGCAGCATTTTTGCAAAGAAGCTGTTTTTCTGAGGCCCTCCATCCATATACCATACCGATCCTTCAGCCCTGTAACATGAACCTCCCTTAAGCATAACAAACCGTGTCCTGTTATCGCTGTATTCATTGCAGGTAAGTTCCCATGTATTACCACACATATCGAGACATCCATAAGGAGAGACGCCTTCTGGCCAGGCTCGGACAGATGTTGTTTTACCATTTGTATTCATATTACACCTGTTAACTTCCATATCATTTCCCCATGGAAAAACGAATCCTTCCGGACCCTGAGCAGCCAGCTGCCATTCCTCTGCAGAAGGCAATCGCTTTCCGGCCCAGGCGCCATAAGCAAAAGCATCATCCAGATTCACATAAACAACAGGATGATCTTCAGTGCCGTCAGGTATCATATTTTTATGCCAGTGTTTCAGGAATTTATCAGGTATAGCAGGTTTATATCCTGAATCATTCAGAAATTCACTGAACATACGATTTGTAACCGGTGTTTCATCTATTGCAAACCTGCTTATGTTTACCCTCCTGCTAAATGTACAAAGCGTATGAAGCTTATGCCCTGAAGCAAGTGACAGGTGTTCCTGGATATTTCCGTATCCCCCGCATTCTCTGAATGTATATTCCATCTTCATGTCAAGTGATGAAGCGGGAATAGCTAACATTCCTTCAGGGATTGCTGAATGTATGACCTTTTCAATATTTCTGACAGGAATATTATTTATTACCGGAGTAACTGTATCTGATGAGATCAGTTTGTAATTTTCTTTCTGTATTTCAAGGAATTTAATGAATGATTTTTCCTTTTTCTTTTCTGGCAGGGCTGCAAAACACCCTATTCCTCTGGCACCTATGCTGCCTCTTATTTCGATTATCCCCCTTTCTGCTCTGCCATTGACTTTCTCCCCATTAACAAGGTTAAAAATGGACTGGTTATGCCTTAATCCTGTTTTCATCAGGACTCCGTTTACAGGATCATCATTTCTGTTTATCAGAGTCCAGAGTGTTATATCACCCTTCTCCCACTGACTGACAAAAACTCCTCTTACCGGTGATACAACTGCAAGCGGTTTCCAGTTTTCACCTGAAAAGAGATCTGAAAAATGTCGTTGGATGGAACTCATTATGCGGTAAGTGCTCTTGTCCCTCTCATTCCATCCCAGCCACTGACCGAATACGTTTTCCCATATCAGCATACCGCTTCCATTCATCCATGCTGTCTGGAGCTGCGGCGATTTATCGGGATCCCATCGTGCAATGGCATGCTGCATGTGGCAGCGTTCAAACCATTTATTTCTGTAAACACCCGGAGCTTTGCTGTCCCTGAACCACTGAGCCCACGACATATGATGGGTCTGTACATGTTCAAGAGGCAGTGCAATTTCACCTTCCATTACTATCCCCGGCCGTATGCTGTCAAGTCTTCCCCGGAAATCGGGTGCATTTTTCATCGTATCCAGAAAGATCCCATCAGCATCAGTCGATTTAAGAATCTCGATAAGCAAATCGAGATCAGATCTGTTCTCCCTTCTTGTGCCTGTGTCCCATGGGTTATAATTGATAAAGACTTTAATGCCAGATGCATGAAACTGTTTTACTGCCTCCTTCAAGCCGGATAGTCCGTACGGCATTTCCCTGTAGAAATCGAACTGGTTACGATCATCAAGCCCTATCCTGGGATACGCATGCCAGAGCACAATACTGTCATAACCACCATACTCCTTTTTTCCTCTTTCTATAAGCTTATCCGGGTTATACCTGTTATTTTTATGATCATAGAAATCAGAATCACACATCATTACAAAGCAGCAGGCAAAATTGGATGCTACCCAGAGGAAGGGTTCTGTCCTGTATGAACTTCCGTCATAATTCAGTTGCTTCTGCTTATTGCTTCTCCAGCTGTGAAGATCCCTGCGCCATTGATCCCACATCTTCGGATCATCAGGTGCAGGAATGATGTCGTTTGAATCCATCATGGATTCATTTATTACCTGTTGTTTGCTTTTTAAGGACAAAGCCATCAGTGACCTCACGGAGATAAGTGCCCCGAATCCGGATGTCATGGTTTTATTCAGAAATGTCCGTCTTTTCATACGTTAAGCTTCATTCTCTATAAAGCTTTTTGAAAAAGGATTATTTTTAGAAGTTCATTTAGTTGTCACAGGTTTAAAACTCTCTCCACTCATAGTTATAGGTTGCTGAAAATCCATTTCCAAAATTCATTTGCAATACCCTTTTTGCTCCTTTAGTACCCTTTTCAATCAATTTTTCAGTACTTAAACTCGTTTTAGTGTCTACAGCTATGTATTTAGTACCGTCAGGTGTAACAAAATAGACACCATAGAGTCCCTGATTCAGGTTCATGCTAATCTGGGGCACTTTCCAGGTTAGAGATGATAATGTCTTTAATTCAAAATCAAAGGAGTTCTTCTCAGTTGTACTCAAAACTGCAGGAGGGTCTGTCCATATAACTTTATATGTAACTCCGGCCAGTAACTTTCCTGATTTGACATCGTACCTGTTATGAGTTACTTCAATATTTCCTTTATCTCCTTTGTAGCTTATTACATCCTTCATGCGTGAGGTAGTTCCTGCTAAAACCGATTCTTTTTCTAGCGATCCATCTTTGAAAGAATAGCTGGCCATGTGCCATCCGCTGATATTCCTTTTTTCATCAACTATCTGTTTTTCAGTTGTGATACCTTCTCTCCACTCGTAGTTATAGGTTGCTGAAAATCCATTGCCAAAATTCATTTGCAGTACCCTTTTTGCTCCTTTAGTACCCTTTTCAATCAATTTTTCTGAACTTAGTCTCGCTTTAGTGTCATTAGATATGTATTTCGTACCTTCAGGTGTTATAAAATAGACACCATACAATCCCTGATTCAGGTTCATACTGATCTGAGGAACTTTCCATGTCAGAGATGATAATGTCTTTAATTCAAAATCAAAGGAGTTCTTTTCAGACGTACTCAGAACTGCAGGAGGGTCCGTCCAGATAACTTTATATGTAACACCAGCCAGTAACTTTCCTGATTTGACATCGTACCTGTTATGAGTTACTTCTATATTCCCTTTATCTCCTTTGTAGCTTATTATATCCTTCATTCTCGAGGTGGTTCCTGCTAAGACTGATTCCTTTTCAAGCGATCCGTCCTTAAATGTATAATTAGTTAAATACCAGCCAGTTTCGACTGAACCAGTCTGTGCATATGCATGGCTTGTGTAAACTATTAATATCAGGGAGGCTGACAATCTGGATATTCCTTGAATAAACGATTTTAAATACTTTGAGAGTTTTTTCATATCTGTTATTTTTAAATCAGTATTATATTGATTTGTAATTATTAATCCTGCTATATTTATTAATGGATCCGGATCATTTGCCTGGCAGTTAATGCTTAAACACTCTGGTATCAGCAATTCTCTTTTGAAAAATCAATAGATCCGGTTAAGGAGTATTCTATTTTCCAGTATTCTTTATTTATTCTTTACACATCGTACAGAACAACCAAAGTATTTTGATTGTGCAACTTCTTCCAGTGTACCACGGTAATTGATGAGATTTTTGAACCATGCATGGGTATCACTTTTTTCTGTAGAGGTCCACCAGTAACCACCTATACCTGATGGATCACTAAATCCACCATTATTTGTCCGAAAACCTCCCGGCAATGCAGAAAATCCCGATTTATTTCTGTAATCAGGGGACAATTCACTTCCAACATCAACGGAGCCTGAGGACGGATTCCAACCTGAATTTGCTGCTAGGGATTTTCCAATCATCTCGCTTGTACCTCCATTAGAGTTATGTCCACTATTTACAAGATATTTTTCAAGTTCCTGCCAATCCTTGTCAGATGATACATGCCAGCCTGTGGGGCAAAGGTTCCCTGTATTAACAGCATACCAGTTATATAAAGCCCCATATTTATTTTTGTTTGTCGCTTCATCGTTTTTATACCAGCAGTAAGCCGGGGTCTTCATATTGTACCATTCACCATTATCTGTTACTAATTTTATCGTAGATCCGTTATTGAATCTGGTAGTTTTAAGGTTCTCTGCCATCCATACTTGAGGTCCGATCTGAACAGTTTTATAGATATTCCCTTCAATATCTTTAACAGTTCCTCCTTCGCTGGTAGCGGATCCAGAAAAACTTATCAATTCAATTTCCGAAACCGGGATGGAAATAACTGATTTGTCCTTTTTTTGTATGTTCATAATCTCCTGTGCCTTTATCTGAATAGTGAAGCAGCAAATGAATGAAGCTGTAAAAAGTACAATAGCCTGATAGGTTTTCTTTTTTTTCATGATTTAGATTTAAAGTTATTGAAGATAATAATTATTCTTTTTTAGATGGTTTTTTTGGAAACAATTTGCGCAAACGGGAAGAAAATCTATAATTAAGTTTTAATATGAATTTCATTAAATTAGAAAGGTATTTAAACTCTGTCTTTCTGATTGTATGGTACCGGAAGCTTTGAAAACCTGTTCTTCTGACGCATCTGACAGGTTGATTATGAGACTGATTGGCGATCAGTTATCTCATTTATATTTTTCTTTCATATCTGAAACAGAGGCCGAAATTATTTTTTTTAAAATATCCTGGTTAATATCTTCAATCTTATTGACATATATACATGATCCTGAGCTGATTTTGAATTTACCAAGTTTGCTGAGCAGGTCTTTGTAATTATTAACCCCCGACATTATATAAATCGCCAGATACTGTTTACGTGGAGAGAATCCTGTTAATGGCCAGTTCCCTTCATGCTTGCTTCGATCAGATTTGTAATGGTAAGAACCATAACCAATCATATTGTTATTCCATAAAGATGGTTTTTCATTTACAACGCTGTCAAACAGCTTTTTTAATTCAATACTATCCTTTCGTTTTTTTTCCGGTTCAATGCTCAGAATAAACTTATCAATGTCAAGATCAACTGGCTTAGTTTTAATTTCACTCATATTGTCAATTTTTAGGTTGAATAATACTAAAATAAGAATTTTAACAGAGTTTTCCTTGAGAAACCGAAAAAATATCCTCCTGAAGCAATAAGATCTGTGAATGGGATTCTAGTATTCACTGCCAGATTTTCCCGGAGGATTATGAGAATTTCATAATCCGTTTTTTAAACAATTGTATTGAAATCATTGTCATAATTATACCAATGCTCATTAGTATAAGTATTTTAGGCATAATCTCTTTTAAGGGAAGCGACCTCCAGAACAAATCATAGAATCCCTGAATTCCCCAGTAATTTACGCTAAGGACCGCGATCTTCTGGAGTATTAATGGCATTATAAAAAGAGGGATCATACTTCCTCCGATAGCTGACATTACAAGAATAATAATTGTACTTAGATTCTGGGCCTGCTGTCGTGTTTTTGCAACAGCAGCAAGGAAAATACCCAGACTCGAAACAGCAAAAGATGTAGCTGTTATCATCAGGATTAGTCCTGGTAAATTTACGTTCATATCCATTTTTAAAACAACCCATGCATATAGAAACATAGCTGTAAGCTGCAACACCGAAATAAAAAAGGCAAACACCATTTTGCTGTAAAGTATTGTACTGCCTTTCAGGGGTGAATAGAGTAGCCTGTTTATTGTTCCATTTTCTTTCTCTTCCAGAATACTTGTCCCGACTCCGGCAACGCTGAAGAGTAACATCAGGATAGCGGTTCCGGCTACAGCCTGTATCAAACCAAGCCTGGTGTCATTTTTGATCCCGACTATCTGAGTCCATTTAATTGTCTGCTTATTTTTGTTATTTTTTATTACAGTCCCGAAAATGTCCTCACTCATCTCATTTTCTTCATCGGGAAAAAGTTCCTGCAGGTATTTTTCAACATTCTTTTTAATAATTATTTCACCTGTTGACGACATCAAAACAGGGATAAGATTCTGCTGAAGTATGCTGATTTCAATATCCCGCGACCTGTCATATACCAG
>CAYLYN010000034.1:0-28801 GCA_964387565.1 uncultured Rikenellaceae bacterium
ACCAGTTTTCGTTTTTCATAAGGTTGAGGTTGAGGTTGAGGTTGAGGTTGAGGTTGAGGTTGAGGTTGAGGTTGAGTTAATATTCTGTAATTATTAAAGCTTCACAGAATTTTCTGAATTCCATGCCATCTGTACCAACATCAAATGTTACCTGCTTTACACCGGGAGATGCATTCTCTTTTAATTCAAGATTAAAACTGAAGTTCCTCTCTGAAGAAGGTTCAATAGTCGCAGATATCATTTTATCATTGCATAAAAGACTCTCACCGGGGTTTGCCTTTACATAGAATTTCCTTGCTTCCTTTGTATGATTTGTAATCTTAACACTTACATTCACATTGTTGCCTGAAGAGGCATTCTGAGCATAAGGATAAGCAACGGCCCATTGTTCATCAATCCCGTAATTGATGTCATCCCAGGGGAAAAGCTCACTGAATAATTCATTCCGCTCAAGCAGCTTCATTTTCATAAGATCAAGCTGCTCCCATGAATATGCGAAAGGCGGTTCAACATGCTGGTTCGCAAGCAGGGTTCCTGAAGGCATTTTTTTCAGTATCTCAATACACTCTAAGAGACCTTCATCCTCATGCAGAAGGTTGCGGTTGAGAAGGCAATAATCATCTATTCCTGAAGGAGTAAAGGAATCACCAATAAAAAATACTGATTCACCTCCCGTCTTGCTGAAAAGAACAGCATCGTGATAAATGGTCTGACCGGGGAAGAAATAGAAAGAGAGTTCAAAATCCTTCCACATCATTTTTTCTCCATCCCGTCTTACTGTTAAATTATTAACAGGACGTGTGGTAAGACATGGCAGACGATAGGCTCCCGGATTCAGAAGAATATCTTTCAGCTCTTCCGTTGCATATACAGGACAAGCGAACTTATCTGAAGCATCATTGATCAGATCGGTATGGTCATCATGGTAATGGGTAATAAATATACCGTCAATCGATTTTATCCTGCCCGCCTCAAGAAGATCCATTACTCCCTTGTCGGCATCCTTTGTACCGCAATCAATAAGAAACGCGGAACTGTCGTCTGCTATAACAAGATTACTGTTGCTGATATGCCTGTACCAGTACGGAGGATCATTTCTGATTATTTCGGAATATTCCATTGGTTCTGCCTTTCTGCCTGCACCCAGGACATGTTCTTCAAGGTCAACCATCCGTTCAGGAAAATACCATCTGTAGGCTGATACGGAAAGATAATTTGCATATATTTTCCTTATCCTTTCTGTAAGCTCATCAATAGCTTCTGATGGGTTGTGAATAAGCGGTCCCCTTGCAGGGATAATGATGTCGGGGCCCTCATCCTTAATGTTCTGAAGACTCGAAATGAGATCACCAAGCCTTGTAGCATATCCGTGATATCCTCCGATTTCCTTATATGAATCCTGCAGACTGTAAATATCAATAAGCTGTCCGTCTCCATAAATAAGATCACCTGTGAATGCCACTTTTTTACCGTCAATATCTGCTATATACGACACCGCGTTTCTTGTATATCCGGGTGAAGACAGCACCTTCAGGTCAATCCCTTCCCACGAGATAACATCCCCTCCCTTTACAAAACGATCGATCTTCAAAGGTTTGAGGGGGAATTTTGTGGACTGACAATAATAATCATGAAACCGGCTTCCGGGCAGACTGTTAACTATTGAATCCGCTGAAATAAAATATGCCTTTTCACCTGCAGGAGCAATTCCTTTGCTTCCCGAATCCAGTAATCCTTCCCCTGACCATGTCAGATCTCTTCTGAAATGGGTGAACAATACCAGATCTGCCTCAGACAACTTACCTGTCGGATCACCATATACAGCCAGGATCTTTCCGTTACGCTCAATCAACGCACCGTTCACTGGTCCGCTTATAACTTTCAGGCTCTCTGTCACCCTTTTATTGTCGGAACAATATACAAACAGGAGAATAAAAGGAAGTATCAGGATTTTGTTGCAGGAATAAGGAATTCTCATAACAATTTGTTATTTAACAATACTGCTGATGTGTTTAGTTTCAAATAAGAGGCTGTCTCAATGGTCAAATCCTTTAACCGCAAAGGTCGCAAAGGCAAAACGCAAAGATCGCAAAGAATTGTATTTGTGTGTTTTAGCTTTGCGCCCTTTGTGTAATCTTTGTGTTCTTTGTGGTTAAAATAGGCTTATGAGACAGCTCCTTTTCATATTAAACCCCTTCGGGGTAAATAAGAAGAAATCAAAAAATAAAGAACGTTTATATTATTTTTATTATCAATGTTTTATACAAATTTTGTTAAAAATACAGTATCACTACTAATTTACGGAAATAAAAACACCCTCATTTCTGATGTAATTGTTTTAAAGTTATTAATTTTCGAAACAGGAACATTAAAACATAAAAGTTAATGATAAAACATTTTTTTGCCCTTGCAATATTTCTGAGCGTGATTATGCAGTCATGCACAGATAAAAGATCCGAAGCCCGTGTATATGATCTCACCTGTGAGAATCTTGTTAATCCTGATGGTTTAGGGACTTCAGAACCATGCCTCAGCTGGAAAATCTCTTCCGACAGGAACGGTGCTTCCCAGAAAGCATACCAGGTTCTTGTCGCCTCAGACACCAGTCTCCTGAATGAAAAGGAAGCAGACCTGTGGAATTCGGGAAAGATTATGAATTCTGATCAGATACTTGTAAAATATGCAGGTAAGCAATTGGGGTCCCGATCATCCTGCGTATGGAAAGTCAGGATATGGGACGATAAAAACAAAATATCGGAATGGAGTCCTGTTTCTGAATTCAGTATCGGTTTACTGAATGAATCAGACTGGACTGCAGAGTATATTATACTTGAGAATAAAAATGAAAAATCATCTTCACCCCAGTTCCATAAAAGTTTTGAAATTTCAGAACCTCCTTCAAGGATCTTAATATATGTCAACTCATTGGGTTATCATGAGGTCTACCTTAACGGAAATAAGGTTGGGAACCAGGTTCTTGCCCCTGCGGTTGCCCAGTTCAATAAAAGATCGCAGGTAATAGCATATGATGTCACTTCCGGAATAAAATCCGGAAAAAATGACCTGGTAATCTGGGCGGGAAGGGGTTGGTATGCACCCGGATTACCAGGTGTTGTAACCGATGGACCTGTAGTAAGGGCACAAATGGATATGCAGATAAACGGTAAATGGAATACTATTATCAAAACTGATACCTCCTGGAAGGCCAGACACAGCGGATATTATACTCTTGGCACATGGAAGCCCGGAGAATTCGGAGGTGAGATAGTTGATGCCTCTCTGCTTCTCCCGGATCTTACAGGGGAATCAATCAGGAAAACTGAATGGCAGTCAGCAACTGCAGTTAACATACCCGGACACAAGGCAACGGCACAACTAACTGAAGGAAATGTAATCACTGATACATTAAAGGCTGTTTCAGTAATCGAAGCCGGTAAAAACAAATGGATGGCCGATATCGGCACAACACTTACCGGACTTACCGAAATCAGGTTCAATAACCTTAAAAAGGGCCAGAAAATAGAAATGCTATTCTGTGACCACCTTAATAAAGAGGGAAAACCTGTGGACCAGGGACAAAAAGACTATTACATTGCTTCAGGAATCCGGGGCGAAACCTTCAGAAACCGGTTCAATTATCACGGATTCAGATACATAT
This sequence comes from uncultured Rikenellaceae bacterium, assembly GCA_964387565.1. Classification (GTDB taxonomy): domain Bacteria; phylum Bacteroidota; class Bacteroidia; order Bacteroidales; family VadinHA17; genus LD21. Next base: position 3,659 of record CAYLYN010000034.1, read on the forward strand.
TTATTAACAATCTCGATACAGAACCAGCAAAGGAGGATATTTCTGCCTTCCCCGTGAGAACAGGTTACAGGCTTGCCTCTTCATTTGAATGCTCTGATCCTGACATGAATATAATCCACAATATGATATTCTACACCTTGCAGAATCTTAGTCTTGGAGGTTACCTGGTTGATTGTCCCCAGATAGAACGGCTGGGGTATGGAGGTGATGGTAATGCTTCAACCGAAACAGCACAAACAATGTTCGATCTGGCTCCGCTTTACAGGAACTGGCTTCAGGCATGGGGTGACTGTCTGCGTGAAGACGGAGGGATGCCTCACACAGCACCAAATCCCTATCCTGCAGGCGGAGGACCTTACTGGTGCGGATTCATAATTACCGCATCATGGAGGACATATATGAATTATGGTGATAAAAGAATTCTGGAGAAATATTACCCTGCAATGCAAAAGTGGATCTCCTATGCTGATAAATACTCACCTTCCGGATTACTTGAAGGCTGGCCAGAAACGGATTACAGGGCATGGTACCTGGGGGACTGGGCAAGTCCTGAAGGTACTGACCATACCGATAAGAGATCTGTAAAACTGGTCAACAACTGCTTTATGGCAGTTTGCTTTGAAACCATGGAAAAAATTGCCACAGCACTGGGTAAAAGTAATGAGGCTGAAAATTATGCTGCAAGAAAACTCAAAATCGCAGAACAAATTAATAATGAGCTATTTGACAAGGACAGTAAAACTTATGGAAGCGGTATACAGGTTGACCTGACCTACCCTCTTCTTGCCGGAATTGTCCCTGATGATCTTAAAGAACCTGTAACCGAAAAACTGAGGGAAGTTATATTAAATGAACATAATGGGCATATTGCAACAGGCCTGGTTGGTATTCCTGTTTTCACTGAATGGTGTACAATGAACGGCGAAGCAGATCTGATGTATTCCATGCTGAAAAAGAGGGATTATCCCGGATACCTTTATATGATAGACAATGGGGCCACTACAACATGGGAGCACTGGAATGGAGCAAGGAGCAGGATACATAACTGTTATAACGGGATAGGATCATGGTTCTATCAGTCAGTTGGTGGTATAAGAAAAGATGAAACTGAACCCGGCTACAGGCATTTTATAATTGACCCTGATATCCCTGAAGGTATTACCTGGGCAAGTACTAAAAAGGAGCTTCCTTATGGTACTGTATCTGTTGACTGGAAAATTGAAGGTGATTATATGAATCTCGACATAGAATTACCTGTTGGATGTACCGCAAATTTCGTTCTTCCCAATGAAGTAAAAAAATACAAATTGAATGGGAAAGAGGAAAGTAAAGTTGGATCATCTGTTGATCTGACCAGTGGAACATTTAATTTATCATATAAATTGATAGCTGAATAAAAAAATTTATAGATTAGCATTTTAGATTTGTGGAAATTAGGAATAATTTTTTATACACTTTTTAGCCTGAATGACTAACTAAAAAGCTATCATGAAGGATCAGCTTGCCGACAGGATAAGGATGGGTGATGAGCAGGCTTTTGAGCTACTCTTCAGAATTTATTATATCCGCTTGTGCGGATATGCCAATAAATATCTGAATAACCCTGATGAAGCAAGAGATGTCGTACAGGAAGTTTTCATTAAAATATGGGAAAACAGGTCGGAAATTGATCCTGAAGAATCACTCAGAGCATATATCTTTAAAATCACAGGCAACAATAGCATCAACAGACTCCGTCACAGAAAGGTTGAATCTAAATATAACGATATCTATAAACTGGTATATGTTGACAACAGGGAGATCACTTCCCATGAATCTTTAATAGCACACGAGCTTACAGGATATCTTAATGAAGCTAAAAGCAAAATTCCGCCAAAATGCAGAAAAATATTTGATTTAAGCAGGATGGAGGGTCTGAAATACAGCGAAATAGCAGAAACTCTGAATATCTCTGTAAAGACTGTCGAAGCTCATATGTCAAAGGCACTGACAATACTCCGTTATGAACTGAGGGACTATCTGAAAATAATTATAATTTCATACATCCTCACCCGGTTTTAAATTAATAAATATATTTCCCGGTGTCAGGGTAAATCCTTAATCGGGTGTATTAGCTATTAGCAATCCATAGAAGATTGTATTTTATTGTTATAGGATTAGGTTAATTTGAAGAGGCTGTATCAAAAGAACCTTTAAACCACAGAGAGCACAAAGAATACACAGAGTCCACAAAGATAAATTACTGTATTTCAATCCTCTGTGTTCCTTTAGATTAGCAGAGTGTTATTTGTGGTTAAAGGATTTTCAACTTTTGAGACAGCCTCCTTCAAATTTCAAAGCCCTGGTTAATTGGATCTGCCTGAAACACATTATATTTTAATTCAACGTTGACATATTCGAAAAATCTAACTGTTTTTGCCATGAATCCCTTAAAGGAACAGGTAGATTTTTCTCCTTTCTCCCTTTAGGGAAGGGGCGAAAAAGGAGAAAACAAGATCTGGATCCAATCTGTCAAAACAGAAATAAATGTTAAATTTTATTGTTCACAATAAGGGTGAAACCATCCTATGGTGTATTACTTTTAATTAAACATAATATATAACAAAGAACAATTCGGAGGTGAAAGAATTAATTAATAAATTCCTGGAAGGAGAGATTACAGATTCTGAACTTGAACAGCTGAAAGTCTGGCTGGAAAAAGAACCGGCAAACAGAAGAATTTTTGATGAAGAAAATGAGATATGGCAGGAATCGGGATGTAAGTTAATCAATGATAATTTTAAGACAGACAAGGGTTGGAACGACCTCTCAAAAGTACTCGAACTGGCTAAAAATCCGGTAAAACCAGTAATAGTTTTTAAGAAACGTTCTTACACTCTTCTGATGGCAGCTGCTTCATTAGCATTTATTATAGCAATCGGAAGTTTAACACTGTGGAGCATAAACAAGAATAAATCAATAATACCACAATCATTAACAAGCAGGATCGAGACATTTGAAGGAGAAAAAGCGCATGTCATGCTCCCTGATTCTACACACATTATTATGAATTCAGGTACTATTGTCGAATACTCGAGTGATTTCAATATAAAGGAAAGGAATATCAATCTGACAGGAGAGGCTTTTTTCAATATTCAGAAAAATAGTCAAAAGCCGTTTAATGTCATCCTTGAAAAAATGGTCATTACTGCAACAGGAACCAGATTCAATGTATTATCCTATAAAAATGAGAACCGGATAGAGACGACTCTTGAAGAAGGATCAATTAATATTAATATCCCGGGGAATGACCCGATTATTGTCAAACCAGGGCAGCAGGTCATTTATTTTACGAAAACAAACAAGACAATCATAAAAGATGTGGTAACTGAAACATATACTTCATGGACCGAAAACAAACTACGTCTTAAAGATACACCCTTTGAGGAAGCTCTGAGAAGAATTGGTAGAAGGTACAATGTGGTATTCGAGATCCGGAGTCCTGAATTGCTTGAACTTAAATACACTGCAACTTTTATTGATGAATCAATTGAGGATGTGATGCATTTGTTGAAAACTGTAAGTCCGATAAATTATAAAATCATTAATCGCACTACAGTTACGGATGCTAAATATGTGAAGCCAAAAATTTTAGTAGAGCAGAGAAGCTCCAGAAACTAACTGATTAACCCTTAAATAAACTATGAATTAACCTAACCTCTCTATGCCTATGAAACACTGATTTTTCTGAAAATAAAAAGCAGGGAAACCCGGCAAGGCCTCCCTGTCTTTGTTAAAGCATTAATACCCAGTTCGATGCCGGTATAATGCGATTTAGTTTAATAAAATCTCTAAATCATTCAAATTTATGAAAAAAATCTTAAATGTATCCCGATCATGGCTATCAGAGGCATGTTCGCGAAAAACCATCAGAATTATGAAACTTATTAACCTTTTATTATTGGTTACAGTTTTCAATGCATTCGCCAGCAATTCCTACTCACAGAAGGCAAAATTGAATCTGAATATGAAGGATGCACAGATTCAGGAAGTCCTTAATGAGATCGAGGGGCAGAGTGAATTCTTCTTCCTTTACAGCTCCAAGATGATAGATGTGACTAAAAAAGTCGATATCTATTCAGATAATGATAATATTAATGAGGTACTCGATGCAGTCCTGGCCGGAACTGATATAAAATATGATATCAAGGACAGGCAGATACTTCTCATAAATAAAGAATTATCGGGGCCATCTGAATTTCAGCAAAATGCGGTAACAGGTACAGTCAAGGACAAAAACGGCGAACCTATAGTTGGTGCAAACGTAGTTGTAACAGGAACCACAATTGGGACGATGACCGACATAAACGGGAAATTCACCATTAATGTGCCACAGGGTTCCACAAGACTCACCATCTCATATATTGGGATGGTACCTCAGGAGGTTGCAATAGGTCCATCCAATACAGTAGATGTTTCTCTGGAGGAGTCCGCAATAGGACTTGATGAAGTTGTTGTAACCGCTCTCGGTATTAAAAGAGAAGCAAAAACCCTTGGATATGCAACAGCAACTGTCAGCCAGATTCAGTTGACAGAAAACCGTACTACAAATGCTTTTGGTACACTCCAGGGGAAAGTCAGCGGGGTCAATATTACACAATTAGGAACCGGACCTGCCGGTTCAACAAGGATCCGTATCCGCGGTAACTCTGCATTCCAGGGTGCAAACCTTCCACTACTTGTTGTTAACGGTGTTCCTATCGACAACACCCGATTCCAGGAGGGAAATACTGACCTTGGTGATGGTCTGAACAGTATCAATCCCGACGACATTGAATCAATGACTGTACTGAAAGGAGCTGCTGCTGCTGCCCTTTACGGCTCAAGAGCAAAAGACGGGGTAATAATGATCACTACAAGAACAGGCAGGGAAACAAAAGGATTTGGTGTAACATATAACCTTAATTACACTACTGAAAAAGCTGTAGATTATACCGATTTCCAGTACGAATACGGACAGGGAGAAAGAGGCATAAGACCAACCCTTCCCTTTCCTACATCAGGAGTATGGAGTTTCGGTGAAAAGATTCAGCCGGGAATGACACAGATTTTGTTTGATAATGTAGAAGTTCCTTACACAGCTGTAACAATGAAGGAAAGATACAAGGAATTCTACAGGACAGCAAACAACGTTACAAATACACTCAGCTTTTCCAACAGCGGGGAAAACGGAGGATTTGATCTGTCACTGGCTAATACAAAGAATACAGCTATTCTAAAAAATTCTGATTTTACAAGGAGAAATATTACACTTGGGTTTTCACAGAACATTTCCAAATGGATAACCGTATCGGGTAATGTTAACTACTCAAACGAATATTACAGGAATTCACCCTATGGTGTTGGAAATCAGAGTGCCGAGGTAAATACCATTGCCACAATGGCAAATACGATGCCACTGTCGCTCATGAGGCAGTTCTCAGAAGATCCCTTAACCGGCAAGGAGATAATATGGAGCAGGTTCCTTCCGAGGGTTAACCCGTATTTTATGCAGGACCACAGGTTCGATAATAACTACAGGGACAGGCTGCTTGGCAATGTGGCCCTTAAGTTCAATATAACCAAAGAGATATATGTTCAGGGTCGTATTGCACAGGATTACTACTCGAGAAAACATGATTACAACAGCCCTACCGGCAGGCTTGATGCAGCAACTCCACCCGCAGGTTATGTTGATGGAAGTTATAACATTATAAGCAACAGATTCCGTGAAAGAAACTATGATATCCTTATTAATGGTACTCACAATTTTGGAGATATCAACCTGAATGTTACCGCAGGGGGTAACCAGATGTTCAGATCTATGGAGACAGAAAGCCAGAGTGCACAGGATTTTATCCAGAAGGGTTTATATACCATCATGAACGGACGTCAGAAATCTGCTTCACATGACCTGACTGAAAGAGCTGTTAATTCAATTTATGGTGCTGCAGAAATCTCATATAAAAGCTACCTGTTTTTAAATGTTACTGCACGTAATGACTGGTTCTCAACTCTTTCACCTGATAACCGGAGCATTCTCTACCCATCCGTTACTGCCAGCTATATCTTTTCAGACGCTTTGGATTTCATGCCTGACTGGATCTCTTTCGGAAAATTGAGATTATCGTATGCTGAGGTAGGTGACGATAACGTGGCTGCCTATTCAAATATGCAATTCTATTCCATCAACTCCAACTTGTTTGCGGGTCCCGGCGGATCTGTGCCTGTAGGAGGTTATTCTTCAACAACTATAGCTAATCCGAATCTCCGTCCGCTAAGGGTTGGTGAATATGAGGGAGGTTTTGACCTTAGATTATTCGATAATAAGATTGGATTCGACTTTGCACTATATTCAAAGAAAACAACCGATCAGATTGTATCAGCAACTACCTCACAGGCATCTGGCTTTTCAACCCAGCTGATAAATGTCGGAGAGAGTGTAAGTAAGGGATTTGAATCTTCAATACAGATATCTCCTGTGGAGACAAAGAACTTTACATGGAGCATTAATGCCAATATTGCATACAATACTTCCAAGGTTCTGAAGCTCGGTACAAGCGAAAAAGATACTGTGATAACTGTTGGTAACGTTTATCAGATAGTGGGCAGACCACTGGGTCAGCTCTACTACTACATGCAAAGGACTGATGCAAACGGCAACCTGATATTCGACAAGAACAGCGGTTATGCTGTAAGAAGTGCCAGCCGTGTTAATGTCGGAACCAATCTTCCTACATGGTTTGGAGGGATAACAAATACATTTAATGTCTATGGAGTTATTCTTTCTACCCTGATCGACTTCAAACTTGGTGATGATTACGTCAGTAACTTCGGAGCCAACCATGACTACTGGAGACATGGAAGACATAAAGGTACACTGCCGGGTCGTGATGTAGGATATGTTGTGGGAGAAGGAGTAAATGCTGATGGTGCAGTAAACACTACACAGGCCCAGGTTCAGCCTTTTTATGAAAACTATACAGGACAAGGTATAGAAGATCCGTTTGTAAAAAAGGCAGGATTCTGGAAATTACGCCAGATATCACTTGGTTATGATTTTGTTAAATTCCTTCCTCAGATACAATTTGTAAAGGGACTTAAGCTTAGTGTCGTATCCAATAATGTTGCCATCCTCAAAAAGTGGGTGCCAAATATGGATCCTGAAAACATCTATACATTTGATGATACAAGTATTAACAATAATGTTACTGCTTATCCGTCTACACGAACCCTTGGATTTAACCTTAATGTTAAATTCTAGTTTTCAGGATTGTTAATAATTTAAAAAGTAATATTATGAAAAACATTAGAAAATATTTGACAGGATTGCTGGTTGCAATGCTCCTTTTTGCGGGCTGTGACAAGGATTTCGATGAAATAAATACCAGCAAGACCGCCTATGTTTCCCTTGATCCCGTAATCAAGCTAAACAAGGCTATTATTAATACAATGGAGATGGGTTCGCGTGTTCAGCAGCTCCAGATCGCATTCTGGCTTACAAGTCCTTTCGGATCAAGTCTCGCCGGTGCAAATTACAATCAGTATGTTCCATCCATGCAGGAATTCCCATGGGTTAGTTTTTATCCCTCTTCAGTGGTAACAACTGTCGATATAATTCAACAGACAAAAGAGGACGCCACCAGGACTAATCTGTATAATGCTGCAAGAATATGGAAAGCTTATACTTTCATGGTACTTACTGATACTTATGGTGATATACCATATAAGGAAGCCGGATTAGGTTACCTGGAACAAAATACCAAACCTGTTTATGATTCGCAGGAATCTATCTACACTGATATTCTTAAAGAACTGGATGAAGCATCAGCAGCATTGAATACAGCAGGTACAAAAATATCAGGTGAGATCCTTTTCGCGGGAGATGTGACCAAATGGAAACGTTTTGGCAATTCTCTGCTGCTCAGAGCTGCAATGCGACTCAGTAAAATAGATCCTGCAAAAGCTCAGACCTATGTAGCAAAAGCAGTTGCCGGAGGTTTAATGCAGTCTAATTCAGATAATGCGAAGCTCCTGCGTACTCCTGAGTATGTGAATCCTATTGGAAGTGAGATCTCTGGAAATGAAAAAGCCAACTACTATGCACAGAAAGAATTTGTGGAATTATTGAAAGCCACAAGCGATCCAAGGCTTGGCAGCTGGCTGCATCGGTTTGTGGGCGCTCAGAATGCTACCCAGCAGACTGCGGCACTGCGGACAAAAGATCCTTCACTTGTTAAAGGTATTCCTCTTGGATATAATGATGTCACAATTGCAACGACTTTTGCAGCTGAGGGTGTTGTAAGTCTGTATGACTATTCCCAGTTCGACTGGCAGGTTGTATTTACCAATACCTCACCACAATGGTACTGCACCTATTCGCAAACCCAGTTGCTGCTGGCTGAAGCAATTGTGAGAGGCTGGGCAACAGGAGATGCAGCAGCATGCTATTCAAATGCAATTAAAGCCGATCTTGAAAGAATGGCCGATTTTGGAGCACAGGCTGTTATCCCTGCAGCAACTATAACTGCTTATGTAGCAGCTAATCCACTGGTTGCCGGTAATGAATTAAGAATGATAGGAGAACAGTACTGGGTGGTATCTATTCCCAATGGTTTCGAAGCCTGGTCCAATTTCCGCAGGACAGGCTTTCCGGTACTTGCTCCGAATCCATATCCTGCTTCAGAAATTCCTGGAGAGTTTATCCGCCGTCATGTGTATCCTGACAGGGAGTCTGATTCCAATAAAGCAAACCTCGATGCTGCAATAGCAAATCAGGGAGGAACAGCTAACACCAGGATGAACGGAAGAGTATGGTGGGATAAGCCATAGTACAATACTGATTAATAAGAGGTATTCCTGGCTCAGCTGACTATGAGCCAGGATGCCTTTTTAACTTAAACTGATCATTTATTTGATTCCGGGAAAGATTCTCCGGGAACGTTTTACAAAGTTCATTCGGACTTTGACTATTTAATTATTATATTCAGGCTGCCATTATGGATTTAAATGTGACCCGGGAAAGGGAAACGTCCGTAAATGTCTAACTATCAACATATGAAAAGATCACATAATCAATTAATTACAGGAAGACGCGATGCGCTTAAGTTACTTGGAGCCGGTTCAGCTGCAATAGCTGCAATGGGATTGGGAAATGTTTCCGCCGCCCCGGGCAGATCAAATGCCTCACTTATGAAACCTCCGGCTGGATTGCCACCATTGAAGATAAAAAGTGTAAAAGCAATAGGGGTAAAATCGAGCCCGCAGGGAAGAGGATCAAACCTTATCGTGGTAAAGGTGGAAACAAATGAACCCGGACTTTACGGTTTAGGATGTGCCACATTCACCCAGCGGGCCGAAGCGGTTGTCACTGCGATAAACAGCTATATGCCTGATTTCTGTGTTGGAAGAGATGCCGATAACATTGAGGACATGTGGCAGTCATTCTATGTCAGCTCATACTGGAGGAACGGACCGGTCCTGAACAATGCAATAAGCGGACTCGACCAGGCTCTATGGGATATCAAAGGCAAACGCGCTAACATGCCTGTTTACCAGCTGCTGGGAGGTAAATGCCGCTTTGCAGTTGATACATATACTTCAGTAAGCGGCAGTACTCCTGAGGATATTGCCGACAAGGTACTGAAACAGATGGAAGCAGGCCAGAGACATGTCAGAATACAGATCGGCGGTTATGGCGGTGTCGGAACAATTGGAGCAGATCCTGACTTCAAAAAAGCCGGATTTGGTATGGAAAGGGACCAGTATATGGATGACCAGGCATATTTAAGGGCTGTCCCGAAAATGTTCGAAGGTGTCAGGAAAATATGTGGTGAGAAAATAGAACTCTGCCACGACATTCACGAAAGATGCCAGCCTATGGATGTTATCAATATGTGCAGAAACCTGGAGGAATTCCGGCCTTTCTTTATCGAAGACCCTCTATCCCCGGAGAATACACACTGGTGGAAGCAGATGAGAGAGAGTACCATTGTTCCCTTTGCCCAGGGTGAACTGTTTAACAATGTAAATGAATTTGTGGGACCTATGTCAAATCACTACTTTGACTATATCCGTATCCATGTATCACAGATTGGGGGAATCACTCCTGCAATGAAAGTAGCAAGATTAGGTGAATGGTTCAATGTTAGAACCATATGGCACGGTCCGGGTGATGTATCTCCTGTAGGTCATTCTGCCCAGGCTCACATGGACCTTGCAACCTGGAATTTCGGACTTCAGGAAGGCGGAGGAGTTTTCTCTGATTACCTGAGAGAGATCTTTCCTGGTTGCTGTACTAAGGAAAACGGATATGTAATTGTAAATGAAAATCCCGGATTAGGCATAGATATAAATGAGAAACTGGCTGCAAAGTACCCCATTAATAATAATGCCGGGAACTGGACTGTACGCAAAAAAGACGGTACTATTATCAGACCTTGAGATTAAAAACTGATACTAAAAAGAATTAAAATGAAAAAAACAACAAATTCGATAAACAGGAACGACAACAGCGTTTCTTCCGGACGGAGAGACTTTATTAAAACAGCCTCTCTGGGCGGCCTGGGAGTAGGATTTCTTGGACCGGCAGCAAGTGCAACAGCTGCAGATATTGCAACAAATACACCTCAAAAGTATACTCCGAAACCACCAATTAAAATAACGGATCTTAAATGTGCAATCATGGGAAACAGTCCTGTGGTCCGTATTACTACTGATCAGGGCATCGACGGATTTGGACAGGCGGAAACAGCAAAACCATATCTGAAGCCTTTTGTAATGTTTTATAAAGACTACCTGATCGGCGAGGATCCCACTAATGTGGAGCGTGTGATGATGAAGATACGGCGTATGGGAAGCTTTAAGCCCTGGGGAAGTGCAGTGAGTGCTATTGAAATTGCTCTCTGGGACATTGCGGGAAAGGCATCAGGTCTGCCTGTTTACAAGCTGCTGGGAGGCAAAATCCGCGACCAGGTCAGGGCTTATAACGGAAGTGTCAGAGTACAACGTCCCGGTAATACACCAAAAGACTGGGAAACCTGGGGAAATAATATAAGAGCTCTGCCTCAGGGGTTTACAATTGTTAAAACAGCTATGAGCTACCATGGCGGAATGCACAGGACCATGCCTGATTTCTCATATAATAATACCACCCCCGGAGCACAGGGAACAAAAGATGTCGGCCGCAGGGGACCAATAACCGAAAAAGGCTTAAAACATGTTGTGGAATGCGTAGCAGCAGCCAAACAGGGATTAGGTGACGGTATCGGACTAGCCCTTGATCTGGGCCCTGGAATGATTCTGTCGGATGCAATCCGCATGGCAGTTGCACTTGAACCCTATAACCTGATGTGGCTGGAGGATATGCTTACAGGGGACTATACTCCATATGTAATGGCCGATGATTACCGCGAACTTACTATGAGTACAACAACCCCTATCCATACTGGAGAGCAGTTATACCTGCGCCAGAACTTCCGTGAACTCATTGAAAAACATGCAGTAAGGATTCTCGGTCCTGATCCTGAAGATATGGGTGGCATTGCAGAAATGAAATGGGTATCTGAATATGCTGATCTGCATAGCATTCAGTTTGCTCCTCATGGTACTTTTGACGGATTGATCGGTGTAGCAGCACAGGTTCATGCCGGAGCTGCAATGCCTGAGAATTATATAGCCTTTGAATACTGTCAGGCAAATCCGGCCTGGTGGTACGACATAGTTTCTGGTCTGCCAAATCCGATTGTAAAAAATGGTCTCATTGATGTCTGGGATGCCCCCGGTCTTGGCATTGAAATAGATAGAAAAGCAGCGAAACAATATCTTGCTGAAGAAGACAAAAAGTTCTTCGATTAAAATAAGAAAAACTATAAAATTTCGAAAAATGGACAAAGAAGAAAAACAAAATGCCAGCAACAGAAGGGATTTCATGAAGACTGTTGCCATGGGATCTGCTGCCGGTTTGATTGGAATGGCAGCTAATAAACTGAATGCTGCACCATACGAACCTGCATCATATGCAAAAGGTATGGCCCCGGTAAAAATCAAGAGCGTAAAGGCAATCGCAACCCGGCCGGGGGGATCCAACCTGATAGTTGTCAAGGTTGAAACAACCGAACCCGGTCTCTACGGTGTAGGATGTGCAACATTTACGCAACGGGCATTTGCAGTAGTTACAGCTATTGAAAAGTACATGAGCGATTTTGCGGTTGGAAGGGATGTTGACAATATCGAAGATATGTGGCAGGCCTTTTACGTAAGCTCCTATTGGCGCAATGGTCCGGTTTTGAATAACGCATTGAGCGGTCTTGACCAGGCACTGTGGGACATCAAAGGAAAAAGAGCAGGAATGCCTGTATATCAGCTGCTTGGAGGAAAATGCCGTTTTGCCGTTCCACTTTACGGTCATGCAAGTGGAAGGTCTATTGAGGAAGTTGTGGATAATGTTAAGAAATTCCAGGAAAGAGGATTTAAGTATGTCAGGATACAGCTTGGCGGATATGGTGGTGTAGGCAGGGATGCAAAAGTACCTGATTTTAAGGCAGCCGGTTTCGGAGGGGAAAGAGACAATTACATGAATGAGTATGAGTACCTGTCGAATGTACCGAAAATGTTTGAGGCTGTCAGGAAAGCATGCGGGGAGGAACTGGAACTCCTTCATGACATACATGAACGCAACCAGCCGATAGATGTAATTAATATGTGCAGAAAGCTTGAACAGTACAGGCCTTTCTTCATTGAAGATCCGCTTTCGCCAGAGAATACACACTGGTGGAAGCAGCTAAGGGAAAGTACTACAGTCCCTTTTGCCATGGGAGAGCTTTTTAATAATATAAATGAGTTTGTGGATCCTATGGTTAATCACTATTTTGATTATATCCGTATTCATATATCACAAATTGGTGGGATAACCCCTGCTATGAAAGTCGCAAGGCTGGGAGAATGGTTCAACGTCAGAACAGCATGGCATGGTCCTGGCGATGTAGCTCCCGTAGGTCATGCCGCCAATCTTCATATCGACCTGGCAGTATGGAATTTTGGCATTCAGGAGGGCGCATATAATTTCGGAGAAAAGGAACAGGAAGTTTTCCCGGGATGTCCGACTAACAAGGATGGATATGCATATGTTAATGAAGCACCCGGACTTGGTGTTGATATTAATGAAAAAGAGGCTGCCAAATATCCTATTAATAACCACGCTCCGGGATGGACGGTAAGAAAATATGACGGCACTATAATCAGACCATAGACTCCTGATAGTGTTAATTATTTAACACTGCTTTTATATTCCTTAAAATATGAAGAATTACTCGAGACGCAGTTTTCTCGGAATTCTGACTGGTTTTCCTGCCGCATTGTGGTTAAATAACTATCATGCGCTTTCTGCATCCGGCAGGAAACAGGTCAGGATCACTGCTATCAAAGCTATGCAGCTTGATTTTCAGTTTGATGGCTGCCTGATCAAGATTGAGACTGATGCAGGTATTTCCGGTTATGGTGAGGCAGGAGTAAACAGCAGAATTGCAAGGGATCATATAGCTCATCTCGACTGGGCCCTGCAAAGAGCCAGGGGAGGAAATGAAAGCCTGATTGGTTCTGATCCTCTTTCGATAGAACGTCATTATTACAGAATGACACAAATGTTCTATCCGTTACCTCCGCCAATAGGCACTATTTCAGGGATAGATATAGCGCTATGGGATCTTGCCGGAAAAATACTGGATCAGCCCGTTTATAAATTGCTAGGTGGTCCTTTCCGCAACGGATGCCCCATGTATTCTCATGGCAGTGCCCTGGGAAATATGCTCGATCCCGAATGCTGCAGGAAATGGGCAGAACATATAAGGCAACAACCTGAAGGATTCACCTCTTTCAAATTGGGTACCTCATTTCCTGCTAAAGAGAAAATCAGTCCGGATGGATTGAAATCCTACAATACAGGAGGTATTCAGGTTGAAGGACCTTTTTATCCTACTGTAACACAGACTGAATTAAAACTGCTCAGGCAAGGTTTCACCAATATCCGTGACGCTGTAGGTGATTCTATCGAAATTGGTCTGCATTGCCATGGTGAATTCAATACCCCCAGTGCTATAGCTATGGCAAATACAGTGGAACCATTAGGAGTTGTATTCATTGAAGATCCACTGAATGTGCAATATTCCGAAGCATGGGCAGCACTGAAAAGAGGAACAAGATTACCGGTAATGACAGGTGAGAAACTCGAATCACTGTACCAGTTCAGACAATTTCTCGATTCACAGGCTATTGATTTTGTACATCCCGATATCTCATACGCTGGAGGATTCACAGGATGTATGAAGATTGCTGATTATGCTTCGCTGACCAGGACTCCGGTTGCATTGCATAATGTGGGTACACTTGTAAGGACATATGCATCAGGTCATCTTTCAATGGCCATTCAGAACTTTTACAGATCAGAAAGCTCCCTGGGCGAGAGAAGCGGTGAAGTGCTCAATAAGATGTTAACAGACGGTCCTCCTGTTGTAAGGAACAGCATCCTGAACATACCTGATAAACCGGGTATCGGTGTATCCCTTGATGAGTCATTTCTTAAAAGCCATCTTCCGAAGGACGAACCCTGGTGGGGATAATATATGTCTGATCAATATATTTTTTTCATAAAACCTCAAAGTGAAAACCTCAGAAAAAAACGGATCCCATACCGACAGAAGAGACTTCATAAAGCAGGCCTCTGCTGGTAGTCTGGGAATCGGACTCACAGGAGCTTTTCCAGGTTACTTAACAACACCTTCAGGTGGTGAAAACAGAACGGAAGCAACTCAGAAATCACTGATTAAAATTACCGATATCAGGGCAGCCGTTATTGCCAACAGCCCTGTTGTACGTATTACAACGGATGCAGGAATAAGCGGCTACGGACAGATTGAGTCAACCAAACCATACCTTAAGCCTCATATCCTGTTTTATAAGGATTACCTTATAGGAGAGGATCCCACAAATGTTGAGCGCTGTATGATGAAAATCCGCAGGATGGGTAGTTTTAAGCCCTGGGGCAGTGCTGTTAGTGCTATTGAAATCGCACTATGGGATATTGCCGGAAAAGCAGCAGGAATTCCGATTTATAAATTACTCGGCGGAAAAATACGTGATAAGGTCCGCGTTTATAACACAGCAGTCCACAGGTTTCCTGTTCGCGGAATAAAACCGGAAGACTATGCAAAGTCAGTTTCTGATAATAAGGCCTCTGGTGAAGGTTTTACAATAATTAAACACGGCATTGGTTTTCACAGCAACATGCGAACCGATCCTTACTTCTTTTATGGGACTCCTGCAGTGTCAAACAGTCCGAAAAGCCCTCCGCATCCTGACCGCGGACCTCTTACCGAAAGAGGACTGAAACAAATAATAGCTGTTGTTGATGCTATGAAAAAAGTTCTCGGTGATGAAGTGGGCCTGGCACTGGATTGTGGTCCGGGATACATGGTCTCAGATGCTATCAGGATAGCAAAGGCTCTGGAACCCTATAATCTAATGTGGGCAGAGGATCTGATCACAGGTGATTATAATCCCTATGTGATGGCTGACAATATACGGCAGGTAACAGAAGCTACAACTACTCCGACACATACCGGGGAACAGATATATCTGCGGCAGAACTACAGGGAACTTATTGAGAAGAATGCCGTACGGATAATTGGTCCTGATCCTGCTGATGTGGGAGGATTAGCTGAACTGAAATGGATAGCCCAGTATGCTGACCTTCATGGCATACAAATAGCTCCTCATGGTATATTCAATGGCCTTTTCGGTCTTGCAGCCCATCTGATGGTTGGCGCCACATTGCCTGAGAACCTGATCGCCTTTGAATATCCGTCAGCTGATCCTGAATGGTGGTACGATATTGTGGATGGATTACCTGATCAGATAGTAAAGAATGGTTTTGTTGAAGTATGGGACAGGCCCGGACTTGGCCTCGATTTCAACATAAAGGCAGCAAAAGCTTATCTGTCAGAAGAGGATAAGAAATTCTTCGACTGACAAATTTAAAGTCATACATACAAGTGTTTCATACATAGATCATCTCACAATTGAATCTGTAAGGCACTTAAAATATTCTTTATTTATTATTAAAATATTACACCATGGAAAACTATTCAAGACGAAACTTTCTTGGAAAACTGATGGCAATCCCTGCGGGAATCTGGCTAAGTAACTACTCACTATTTTCTGCATCACTTAAGAACCAGATTAAAATTACCGACATAAAAGCAATGCAGCTTGATTTTCAGGGTGATGGCTGTCTCATTAAGGTAGAAACAGATGCAGGTTTTGTTGGTTACGGTGAAGCCGGAGTAGATGCAAAAATAGCCAGGGCACATCTCGAACACATAAAAAGAGTTGCCAGGATAATCGGAGGTGATCCGCTTTCAATAGAACGCCATTTTTTTAACATGACTTCTATGCAGCATCCCCTTATGGGACCATACGGGACAATCTCCGGAATCGATATGGCCCTGTGGGATCTGGCAGGTAAGATTCTCGACCAGCCAGTATATAAACTTTTAGGCGGTCCTTTCCGTGACGGATGTCCCATGTACTCACATGGCGATGCACTGGGCAATGCTCTTGATCCTGCCTCCTGCAGGAAGTGGGCAGAATATATTAAACAACAACCTGAAGGATTCACAACATTCAAAATTGGTCCTCCTTTCAAGATTCAGATGCCGTTTCATCCCACAATTACGACTGATGAACTCAAAAAACTTTCACAGGGATTTGCCAATATTCGTGAAGCTGTAGGAGATTCCATCGATATTGCTCTTCATTGTCATGGAGAATTTGATACTCCAAGTGCCATTGCTATGGCCAATGCAGTAAAGCCTGCCAATGTGGTTTTTGTTGAAGATCTTATCAGTGTTCCTTTTTCTGAAGGCTGGACTGCTCTCAGACGTGAAGCAGGTGTCCCTGTAATGACAGGAGAAAAGCTTGAATCTATCCGGGATTTTAAACCATTCCTTGATGCTCAGGCAGTTGACATCGTTCATCCTGATATTTCGTATGCCGGGGGTTTTACCGGGTGCATGAAAATAGCAGATTATGCTGCATTGACACGAACCCCTGTAGCACTCCATAATGTCGGATCTCTTGTAAGAACATTTGCATCAGCACATTTGTCAATGGCAATCCAGAATTTTTACAGGTCCGAAAGCAGACTGGGACGCGAAGGCCGAATGATTGAACAGATGGCTGTAGGTGAGCCACCTGTTGTAAGGAACGGGATACTTCAGATACCGGATAAACCCGGAATCGGATTAACAATTGATGAAGGTTTCCTTAAAGCGCATCTTATGAAGGGTGAACCCTGGTGGGGTTGAAAACATGAATAAACTGACAAAAGACACTATGCCATATGAACCTCCGGAATATGCCAGGGCTCTGCCTCCGCTCAAAATCAAAAATGTAAAGGTGATCCATACCGCACCGGAAGGATTGAACCTCATTGTTGTAAAGGTAGAGACCAGTGAACCCGGGTTATATGGACTGGGCTGTGCCACGTTCACACAGCGTGCATTTGCAGTGGTAACTGCAATAGAAAAGTATATGAATGAATTTTGTGCAGGACGCGATCCGGATAATATCGAAGACCTGTGGCAGTCATTCTATGTAAGCTCATACTGGCGAAATGGCCCCGTTCTTAATAATGCCCTTAGCGGACTCGATCAGGCGTTATGGGATATAAAGGGCAAAAGAGCCAATATGCCGTTGTACCAGCTGCTGGGTGGGAAATGCCGCTTTGCAGTGGATTGCTACGGACATGCTAGCGGACCAACTCCTGAAGCTGTGGCTGACAGCGTTCAGAAATTTATGGAAGCCGGCTTTCGTAATGTACGGATCCAGCAGGGCGGGGCATCGCTGATGAGTTTTCAGCAGGGTGGATACGGAGGTGCCGGAAGTGCTTCAGATCAGCCTGATTTCAGCAGAGCAGGTTTCGGGATGCCATCAGACACCTTTATGGATGATAAAGCCTACCTGAGAAGTGTTCCTGAAATGTTTGACATCGTGAGAAAAAGATGCGGTGAGGAAATTCAGGTTCTTCATGATATACATGAACGCTGCCAGCCCATGGATGTTATAAATCTGTGCCGGCAACTCGAACAATACCGTCCGCTCTTTATTGAAGACCCTCTTTCACCTGAAAATACTCACTGGTGGAAACAGCTGCGGGAAAGTACTTCAGTACCTTTTGCCATGGGTGAACTTTTCAATAATGTTAATGAGTTTACCGGACCAATGATCAACCATTATTTTGACTATATAAGAATACATGTTTCACAGATTGGAGGAATAACTCAGGCTATGAAAATAGCAAGGCTGGCCGAGTGGTTCAATGTCAAAACTGCCTGGCACGGACCGGGAGATGTATCGCCGGTTGGACATGCAGCTCAGGCTCATATGGATCTTGCTTTATGGAATTTCGGGATACAGGAAGCTGTAAGTTTTACTGAAAAAACTCTCGCAGTATTTCCCGGAAGTCCCACCATGAATCAAGGCTATATGTATGTCAGTGAAGCTCCCGGACTCGGAGTGGATATTAATGAGAAAGAAGCTGCAAAATATCCGATTAACAATAAAGCTCCTGGTTGGACAGTACGCAAAAAAGACGGAACAATAATCAGACCCTGAATAAAAGAATACATATAGATACCTGCTGAAAAACTCCTGCCATATGAATAAGAAAGAAATTACAGCCATTTCATCAAACCGGAGAGACTTTATTAAAACAGCCTCTGCCGGTAGTTTAGGTGTTGGACTTTTAGGTTCAACCCTTCCAGCAAGTGCATTAACTGAAAATAATCAGTCAAAGGCTGCTCCAAAGCCTCCTATGAAAATAACTGACCTGAGATGTGCAATAATGGGAAACAGTCCTGTGATCCGCATCACAACTGATCAGGGAATAGAGGGGTACGGACAGGCAGAAACCGCAAAAAAATATCTCAAACCTTTTGTGCTTTTTTACAAAGACTACCTCATTGGTGAAGATCCGACAAACGTGGAACGTGTTATGATGAAAATCAGGAGGATGGGAAGTTTTAAGCCCTGGGGAAGTGCTGTGAGTGCTATTGAAATAGCACTCTGGGATATTGCAGGCAAAGCAGCTGGTTTACCGGTTTATAAACTCCTTGGAGGCAAAATCCGGGATAAAGTCCGTTGCTATAATACAAATTACTCCTTACGCAAAGCAGATGCCAGTCCAAAAGACTATATCGAATACGGAGCTAAACTTAAAGCTCAGAAATACGGGTTTACAATCTTCAAGGTAGCGGTGGGTTTCCACGGTGGAATGTCAAGGATAGTTCCCAATTTCACTTACGGAAATACAGATAGGAATTTTCGAGCACCTTTAACTGAATATGGGCTGAAATATATGATCGACTGTGTTGCTGCACTGAAGGAAGGATTAGGCGACACTCATGGTCTTGCTCTTGATATGGGCCCGGGATTTATGTTATCAGATGCAATTCGTACGGCAAATGCACTGGAACCTTTTAACCTGATGTGGCTCGAAGATATGCTGACAGGTGATTATACACCTTATATACTGGCTGACGACTATGCTGAACTCACACGCAGCACAACAGTTCCTATACATACAGGTGAACAGAATTATCTCAGACAGAACTTTCGCGAACTTATAGAAAAACATGCTGTGCGTATTCTTGGTCCTGATCCTGAAGACGTTGGAGGTTTAGCAGAATTGAAATGGATAGGTGAATATGCCGACTTGCATGGAATCCAGATTGCACCTCATGGCATTTTTGACGGAGTGATAGGTAATGCTGCCCAGGTGCAGGTAGGATCAACAATGCCGGAAAATTATATAGCATTTGAATGCTGTCTTCCGAATCCCGAATGGTGGTATGACATCGTCGATGGAATACCTGATCCTTTAGTGAAAGACGGATTCATGGAAGTATCAGACCGGCCAGGCCTGGGTGTGGAATTTAATAAAAAAGCAGCCAGACAATATCTATCAGAAGAGGATAAGAAATTCTTTGATTAAAAGTCAGGATCATTAATCCCGGTAATTTTCTCCGGGATTTAATAATATTAAAAATGAAAAATGAGATAAAAAAAAATGCTGCGAACCGCAGGGATTTTATCAGAAAAATGGCTATTGGATCCGCAGCCGGAGTACTGGGATTTAAGGACGTAATGAAACCGGCTGCTGAATACGAACCTCCTTCTTATGCAAAGGCTCAGGCTACAGTTAAAATTAAAAGTGTAAAAGCAATAGGAACAAAAGCAGGCAGGGGTTCAAACCTTGTTATCGTAAAAGTGGAAACAACCGAACCCGGCTTATATGGCTTAGGTTGTGCAACCTTTACACAGCGCGCATTACCGGTTGTAACAGCTATAGAAAGCTATCTGAATGAATTTTGTGCTGGCAGAGATGCAGATAATATTGAAGACATATGGCAATCTGCATATGTGAGCTCATACTGGCGTAACGGACCGGTTCTGAATAATGCTTTAAGTGGACTGGATCAGGCATTATGGGATATAAAAGGCAAACGGGCTAATATGCCCGTATACCAGTTATTAGGAGGTAAGTGCAGGCATGCAATACCCGTATACCAGTCGGTCAGTGGCAACACCCCTGAAGAGACTGCAGATCAGTGCCTGAAATTAATGGAACAGGGGCTTAGCCATGTCAGGATACAGTTAGGCGGATATGGCGGTGTCGGATCAGCAGGCAGCAATCCTGACTTTAAAGATGCAGGATTCGGCATGCCAGGTGACAGATATATGGATGATCAGGCATATTTAAGAGCGATACCCAAAGTATTTGAAGTAGTCAGAAAAAGATGCGGCGAAGAGGTGGAGCTATGTCATGATATACATGAGCGTTGCCAGCCAATGGATGTAATAAATATGTGCATAAAACTTGAAGAGTACCGTCCATTTTTTATTGAAGATCCTCTATCTCCTGAAAATACTCACTGGTGGAAACAATTAAGAGAAAGCACAACAGTCCCTTTTGCAATGGGAGAACTTTTTAATAATATCAATGAATTCCTCGAACCTATGTCAAATCACTATTTCGACTACATAAGGATTCATGTTTCTCAAATTGGAGGAATAACGCCTGCAATGAAGGTTGCACGGCTCGGAGAATGGTTCAATGTCAGGACTGCATGGCATGGACCGGGTGATGTATCGCCGGTTGGTCATGCAGCAAATATTCATATGGATTATGCCCTCTGGAATTTTGGTATCCAGGAAGTCTTTGAAACATTCGGAACACCTGATTCTGATTTATTGCGTGAAGTATTTCCGGGAATGCCTACTCTGAAAAATGGATATTTGTATGTCAATGAAGCACCGGGTCTTGGAGTTGATATTAACGAAGTATTAGCTGCTAAATATCCGATTACCGGGGGAGCAAGAAATGCAACACGAAAAAGGGACGGAACTGTAATAAGACCTTAATAATTATGTAAGATATTTTTAATAATATAAATTTTACCATATTATGACTCCGATAAAAATCACAGATCTTAAATGCGCTATAATTGAAAAAAGTGCAGTTGTAAGAATAGTAACTGACCAGGGAATAAGCGGCTACGGCCAGGGTGAGACATCAAAACCTTTTCTTAAACCCTATGTTCTTTTTTACAAAGACTATCTAATTGGCGAAGACCCGACTGATGTAGAGCGATGCCTGATGAAAATCCGCAGGATGGGAGGATTTAAACCATGGGGCACAGCTGTAAGCGCTATTGAAATGGCTCTCTGGGATATCGCAGGAAAAGTTGCAGGAGTACCAGTTTATAAGTTGCTGGGAGGTAAAATTCGCGATAAGGTAAGGGTTTATAACGGCGGAGTTAACAGATTTCCCCGACATGGCATCGATCCTCAGGATTATGCCGATTCAATAGCAAGAATGAAAGCTGCACCGGAGGGATTCACAATTATTAAACAGGGAATCGGATTCCATAGCAGACAGGGATCTGAGGCACCTAATTTCTTTTATGGTCAGCCGGCTGTATCCTATGCTCCATCCAGTCCCCCTCATCCAAACCGGGGACCACTTACAGAACAGGGATTTAAAAGGTTCATAGCCTGTGTTGAAGCAATGAAGAAAGTACTTGGCGATGAAGTTGGTCTTGCACTCGACTGCGGACCGGGTTACATGCTTTCTGATGCTATACGCCTGGCAAAGGCACTTGAACAATATGACCTGATGTGGATGGAAGACCTTCTTACAGGTGACTATACACCCTATGTAATGGCTGATGTATATAAAGAATTAACCCGCTCAACAAGCACACCTATTCATACAGGTGAACAAATATATCTTCGCCAGAATTACAGGGAACTTATTGAAAACAATGCTGTAAGAGTCATAGGACCTGATCCGGCAGATATAGGTGGAATTTCTGAACTGAAATGGGTAGGCCAATATGCTGACATACATGGTATTCAAATAGCACCTCACGGGATATTTAACGGATTGATCGGTCTTGCTGCCCATGTACAGGTGGGTGCCACGATGCCCGAAAACTTCATTGCATTTGAATATCCATTGGCAACTCCGGAATGGTGGTACGATATTATAGATGGCCTCCCCGATCCAATTGTCAAAAAAGGACTCATCGATGTTTGGGACAGACCCGGACTGGGTGTGGAGTTTATTGTAAGTGAAGCTAAGAAACACCTTGCAGAGGAGGATAAAAAATTCTTCGACTGAAACCTATTAAATACAGAGAATTAGAATAACTGATATAACAATTATCTCTGTGAAATCACTGTGGTTTAAAAGATCTTTTACAGCCTCTTTTCTGTTAAAAAAGTAAAATAAACCAGGTATTGAGAAAAAACGGGATTCTGAGTTAAGAGTTCTTTCTATATATTTGTATCAGACAGTCTTTTTCTCTTAATAAATATTAATATCATATAATCGTAATCCCATGAAAGATAACAGAAGAGATTTTCTCAAAAAGAGTGCCTCCCTTGCTGCTGCGGTCTCTGTAGGAGGTCTGGTTGCAGGCATACCTGCCCCAAAGAATAGTACTACGGTACCAAAAACTGCCAGGAAGGATGCGGGAATGAAGTTTTCATTCCTTATGAACTCAAAATCACCGAGAGTCCCTTTCGCCAAACAAATGGATGTGAATTATGCTGTATCAGGAGTTGACAGGATTCAGGGTGTAATGCAATGGGAGCCTCAGGCCATATCAGCAACCAGAAAGGCATGGGATGATTTAGGAATAAAATGGACAGTTGTGGAAGGCCCCCCTTCGCTGGGTGAGAAGACCAAACTCGGACTCGAGGGAAGGGATGAGGAAATTGAGAATTTCATAACCTTTATGAAGAATCTTAAACAGTACGGTGATGTTGATATTATTTGCTATAACTGGATGCCTGTGATAAGCTGGGCCCGCACCAGTATGGATAGACCCGGAAGAGGCGGAGCTCTCATGACAGAATTCGATATTGATTCATCCAGGGAAAAACCTCTGACAAAATATGGAGAGGTATCAAAGGAACATCTCTGGAAAACTTATGAGTATTTTATCAAGGCTGTTGCTCCGGAAGCAGAAAAGATAGGTATGAATCTATCACTGCATCCGGATGATCCGCAGGTCGAAAGCATCCAGGGCATATCAAGAATCATGAACAGGGTTGAAAATTTTGACAGGGCAATGGGAATGTACCCGAGCAAGTACAACGGCGTTACAATGTGCCAGGCCAACTTTTCACTCATGGGCGCTGACATACCTCAACTGGTGAGACGCTGGGGAAAAGACAAGATCAACTTCGTCCATTTCCGCAACGTCCAGGATCTTAGCGGAAGTATTCCAAGTACAAAATTCACGGAAACCTTCCACGACGAAGGACAAATAAACATGTATGAGGCCATGAAAGCCTACTTTGATATTGGCTTCGAAGGTCCCATCCGTCCTGATCATGTGCCAGTCCTGGCTACAGAAATCGAACAGGGCATGAGAGGAGGGTATACAACACTGGGTACACTATATGCAATCGGATATATGAGAGGGCTGGTTGAATCTGTAAGCAAGGAAAGAGGATGAAAAACAGGCTTGTTCTTCTGGCAGTGCTTGTAATGCTGCTTATGACCGAGAGTATCCTTTGCGGCCAGAAACCATTAAAAATACTTTCATATAATATCCTCGAAGGCCTTAAAGGAGACAGTTTACGTACGGAAAAGTTCATATCATGGGTTAAGAAGATTGATCCTGACATTATCGGATTCCAGGAGATGAACAACTTTACTCAACAGAGAATTGAGAAATTTGCTGCAGCCTATGGACATAATTATGCAGTACTGTCAAAAACGGATGGATATCCTGTAGCACTTACATCAAGGTACCCCATCGTCGATGTTCAGAAAGTGGTGGATAATATGTGGCATGCTTATATTGTTGCCAACATCAATAATGTAAATGTTATTGTCATACATTTTTCCCCCTGGCTCCTGAGTAAACGCCAGCTTGAAGTAAATGAGATAATTGCAAGAGCAGGCCTGTTCCCGGATAATGAAATGGTTGTGATAATGGGTGATTTCAACTCTCTTTCCTCAAGAGATGCCAGCCATTACAGCGAAGAGGATCTTGTTGCACAAAAGCAGCGGGAGATACAGGAACCCCATATCAGGAACCTGAATAATGGCCATTTTGACTATACTGTTACAGGGGCACTTGAAAAAGCAGGCTTTACGGATCTTGTTTATAAGCATCATAAAGACTTTCAGTATTCAATACCTACACCGGCATATTCTTCAAAATATCGAAAAAGGATTGATTTTATTTATGCAAACAAGACCTTGACGGAATATTCAGTGTCAGCTGACATTATCCGCGACAATGTTACAGATACTATATCCGACCATTATCCAGTGCTTGCTACCTTCGGTATAAGATAGTTGTTTTCATTTTAATAATAATATAGGTGACAATCGATTACACTACTGTTTCCTGGCTATATTAAATCCTAAAGCCAAATATCCGGAGGGAAGCAAAGTGCAGATATATCTGGTGACTAAGGTGCTGGCAGATATGCACATGCACCTGTACTTGCAACTGATTTTAAGACCGACATTAGAGTCAGTTCCAC
>CAYLYN010000035.1:0-3473 GCA_964387565.1 uncultured Rikenellaceae bacterium
CAAATACCATCCATTTGCTGTTTGGCGACCAGGCATGCCATGAATTCATTGATTTGAAATTGGATTTAAGCATCCGGGCCTTGCCACCTTCAAGAGGAATAATATACAGACGGCTGTCGGGCTGAAGAAGCATAAAGCTTTCTGCCTGGCAAAATGAGAGCCATTTGCCATCAGGTGATACCGCCGGGAAATAGTTGCTCATACCATTATCCGATGCTCCTTTTATTGGTAAGGCCTCACCTCCGTTGCCATCATTGAACGGGATGATACATATATCATACTTTATCTTTTTTTCTCTTCTTACAAACTGGTTTACAAGAGCAGTATCCTTAATATCAATCTCATGCATCCTGCCCTCTCTGGGAAGTGCCTCTGCCCTGCAGAAGATAATATTCTTTCCGTCAGGTGTCCATATGGCATTTGACTGAACATACTCCTCAAGGTTGGCTCCGGGTAATTCCTTCAATTCCTTCGTCTGAAGATCATAAATTGCCAGGTGTCCGTTAACAGGGAAGAAAAGCTGTGAGTATTTAAGTTCTTCAATTGTTCCACCTATAGGGAAATTCTTCATGACCACGCGGTCTTTAACAGTAGTAACAAGAAACCTTCCATCGGGAGATAACTTCGAAAATAGACCGAAAGTTCTTCTCTTCTCAAGCTTCGACCATGAGTTATATTTCTCAATGTTAAAGAGTACTGTATCCTCAATACGGGTAACAAAATATCCTCCTTTGTCTCTTAAACCTGCATCAAGGTCAAGACCAAGAGTATTGCCATCCATCGAGAGAGAGTGACAATTACCGCATACAGGGAAACCTTTCATCGCAACATGTGGTTTCTGCCTGCTGCCGAAGTTAATCAGAACAAAGTTCATTGAGTCGAGATTCCTTTCGGCAAAAAGGAAGGGAATTGGCATCTGCCTGTAAAGTACAGGAGCTCCTACCGAGTCATTGCTTATACTGAAAGATCTCTTTGAAGCTTTCTCGTCACTTCCGCTTCTTTTTACTGTAAATAAAATATCCCCGCCTTCTGAATAGATTTTTATACTATCCCAGGCTGATTCCCTTGGAGTCCATGATTGTTGATTTACTGTGGCACTATAAGAGAGTTTTTTGTTGGCAGTTGACAGGGTGACATAATAGCTGACATTTCTTTCCTGTTTCTGACTCCACCAGTCAAAGGCCGGTGCCGGGAATTCAGGTGGAAATAATGCATTCTCGAAAGGATTGCCTATTCTGAGAACAGTCTCATTATCTGTCCGGCCACAGGATGTGGCCAGATAAACTAACAATACTGGTACTAGTAACTTATTGATTATGCGGAACTTATTCATTAGTTTAACATTTAGAGAATAACACTTTCAGCCTTTTAAAGGTAGAAATTTTTTTATTCGCTGGAAGAAGAACCCTATAATTTGAGAATTTTACAGACAATAACATGCGCAGGTGTCGATATCAGACAAAGATAGACTCCAGGGGATACTACTGCACCATTTTCATCTTTCATATCCCAGATTGCTTCATGTAAGCCCGGTGACTGATATTCATTTTTCAGACTTCTTATTTTATTACCGGTAAGCGATATTAATGAGACTGATACCTTGCTTTCCTCATACAATACGTAAGAAATTGTTACAGCCTCCCTGGCAGGATTTGGCCAGGCTTTTATTTTTAAAGTTTCAGTTAAAATATTTTCATCGATTCCAAGTGCCCCGGGTTCCCTGACTGCTGCTGTATCAAGTTCTGTAACGGCGATATTATCAAACCATATGCTCTGCATAAAGGTCCCGCTGCGCTCTATAGATATCTGAAACCGGTCAACAGCCGACCAGTCGAACCTGCCTTCCGGATTATACCAGGTATTATTAAACCATGAACCGCTCTCCTTCATTTCGCTGAAAGGAATATGTAAATGATGCCATCTCCTGTCCCATGCAACCATTGATTTATCGATCATTTTTGACATTCGCCATGGTTTGTCATCCTGAGCGTCGGATACATTATCGACGAATCTCAGCTCAAAACTTATTTCAGGATGATTTCCCCTTACCATCAGATCAATTGCGTATCCATTTTCTTTAAGAAATGAAAGGTCTTTGTCGGGTTTGAAATCGAAGGTAAGGGCATGGTACTGCCTGAAACTATCCCATGAGATGCAGTAAATACCATTGTTCGGAAGATCAGAGGAATAAAAGTCAATTATTCCCGCACTGCCACTTGCATCTGAAATGCGGGGGCCGGTATAATCAGAATAGATCATAAATCCCTGGTTATCAGGAGTAATGGCAAAGGGTGTCTGGGCAGGTGTATTCAGTCCAAGGGCCTGAATCAATGGTAAGTTGAGATCGTGATCAAATAATTCATACGATCCCTTATTAAAAATCCCGAAACCTCCCTGGTAATCCCATATTGTCCATGGGACATCATTTTGCTCAAAATATTTTCTGACTTCGTCGTACCAGAAAATCCTGTCAGATTCCGGACTGTTTGGGATATACACGCCGAATTCCCCGCAGAAAATATTTACTTTACGTGTATCCCTGAAGCTTAATGCGTTATCTATCAGCTTTTTTACTGCAGATACTGTTCCTTCTGAGTAGTAATTGTTCAACCTTGTTTCTATCCATGAGCCTTTCAGACTTTGAGGGCATTCTGGCATTCTTGCTGCATCATAGGGGAAGGGTACCCCTGCCAGAGGAACCATTGATGGTGTATTCCACGAAGCTCCCTGGTGTGTAAATACAAAGGGATCATAAAAATGAAAAGTATAAAGGAGATTCTGATCGTTATAAAGAGGTAGGTTCTTTAGCTCATTGTAAGAGTTATAGCCTGAACCTCCCACTACAATAGTGTGCTTTTTATCCTTATCCCTGATGGCCATGATGACCCTCTGCTGAATTGCACCCCATTCGGCAGTTGAAATTCCATGAGGCTCATTCAGAATCTCATAAAGGATATAAGATGAACGGTCTCTGAAGTAATCGGCAGTCTGTATCCATACCCTGGTAAGGATTCCTTCAATATCTGCAGTAGTGCTGACAGACGGATCAAAACTGTGATTATCGATCATTATATATAATTCCAGCTGTTCACACCATTTTACTGCAGAGTCGAGGAATGAGAGATATACTTTATCGAGAAGATAAGCAGGTTCGCCTGTTGTCATGCTGTGCATGTTAACCGGAAGTCTGACTACATCACAACCCAGGCTTTTGATATTCTCGAAATCCTTATAAGTATATTTTGTAAACTGTATCTGACCGGGGTTGCTTACCTGGAACCAGTTTGTGAGATTTACTCCACGACTGAACGGAGCCTGGGATAATACGCTTAATGACAGGGGAAAGATCAGCAAAATGACTATTAACTTCCTCATTATAAAACAATTATCAGATCAGATATTATTTCAAAATTACTAACTTAATCAGACAATTGATTGCGAACTTAAAATAAATTTTGTATTTTGATTACTTC
>CAYLYN010000035.1:3573-28142 GCA_964387565.1 uncultured Rikenellaceae bacterium
GTTGGTATTACAACTACGAAATCAGCTTTTTTCAGACTTTCGTCAGCCATCTGGTCAATCTCCTCCTGCAGTACAGTTGTTATAGTTACAGTTCTTGAAGCAGGAGAGTATTTTTCAAGGTACCAGAGGATACCCTGGTAACGGTCTGAATGGTAGCTGCCATTAAAGTGAATTACCATCTCATCTGGCTGACGGTATAAGACAATTGAGTTTGCCATTGTTGCATCCTTAATAGCCTGAGCTTTAGGAAAGTTTTCAGGCTCGGGTCCTTTTGGACCCATATCCATACTGAGCATGTCTTTATAGCACTGAAGTTCCGGATCATACAATACAGGTAGCGGAGCTATGAATTTTTTCCCTTCCTCTGAGACTTTCAGCAAAGCATCAAATCCTCCTGAGGATACCATTGCAGCATATCTTCTGGGTATATTAGATGCAACAAATTTGAGCTTGTTCTTTTTGGCAAAGGTCAGCAGAGGTTTATAATCTGTTGCATAATTTTTCCATAAACGGGCCTCGCTTTCAAATGAAGATTCCTTTATCAGATCACTGAAGTATTCGTCTATGATAATCTGATTATCAGTTTCAAACATCTCAGCTGCGAGTACCAGCTTACTACCCTTTTCGGCAAACAGATCTTTTGTAAGCTCGAGCTCAAGCCAGTGGGCAACAGGATTGTCATGAAGTTCACCAAAGAATACAACATCGGCTTTAAGGGCTTGTTTAAGCATTGCCCTGTAATCAGTTTTTTTACCTTCTCCTGTGAATATCCTGTATGCCGGTTTGTCCTGGGAATGTGTGACAAATGTCACAGATACGAAAAGCAGAATTGACAGAATTCTCATATTTCCGGATTAATTTCTATGATAAAATGAATGATCAAAGAAAAGAACAATAATCAGGAATACAATGTTCAATCGAATTTATTGCAGGAAGTGTTGAAAAAGTCAAAATCCATTAACCGCAAAGGTCGCAAAGTCCCGATATCTATTGGGATTACGCGAAGATCAGATTATGTGAGCTTTACCTTTGCGTGCTTAGCGCCTGATTTATCCGCCGAAAGCTTTAGCGAAGGAGTACTTAGCGTTCTTAGCGGTTAGAAAGGACTTTTTCAACAGCCCTTTACTTTATACCGAACCTGTAACTGAATTTAATCAGGAAAACATTATGTGGTTTATCTGCAGTGCTGTCGAAAAGGTCGCCCAGGTCATCCATAACATTAAGGTCACCGGTTGAATCGTATTTATTTCGTGTCTGGCTCCATACAAGATACACCGATGAACCCGGATTATATTCCCATCTTACTACAAGGTTTGAAAGGAACTCCTTGAAATTGAAATCGCTGTAATCTATAAAGTAATCATTTATTCCATCCCTGTTCTCATCCACATCAAATCCTTCATCATTTGCTCTCAGCTGGTCATCGGAGTATAAGGAGAACCTGTCGTGATATTTATCAGCCAGAGGGTCGGTAACATATTTATAGTCGTAATATTTTCCAGTTGCAATGAACGGTTGTCCCCAGTACTGAAGTGTAAGGTCGGGACTGAGATTCAGATTGATGCGGAATGATGTATTTATTGTCCTCTGGTCTATACTTGCAAATATATACCTGTCCGCTCCGCTATAATCTTTTTTATCAACATATTGAAGCTCGTTGAAGGATTTTCTTATTCCCGGCTTTAAAGTGAGTGACAGGTAATTTGTGGGTTTAAAGGTAAAGCCAATTTCACCATAAATACTGTTTGAGCAATTTTCATATCCTTTGTTGATGTTTGAAAAAACATTCAGTACGATCTTCTTCCTTTCATCTGTTTCGAATCCAAAATGAGTTCTGAAGTTACCAGGTGTTTTCATTGAAGGACCTCCCCGCAGAAGGCTTGTTTCGAGACCTGCAGTTTGCAAACCTCCTCCTGCCCAGGCATTCCAGTAATTTTTAAATCCGATATTGCCATTAAACTCCAATCCATAGCCCAGTTTCTCCCCTCCGAAATTTGTGACATGGTATAGATCACCATTAATGTTATAACGTCTGTAAATTCCTTTTGGTTCCCACTGGTTGTAGCCGGCCCAGATAAGATTCAGTATCTGGTCTGCTTCACGTATATATCCAAGATCGTTGGTTTCAAAACCGGGTGATTTCCATATGGAGGCAAGCAGGAAGTTCCAGTGTCCGTTAAGCTTCATCACCTGCATTCTTCCTCCTGATCCTCCAAGTGAAGTCCTGTTCGAATCAAGGACGGTATGGGAGTTATCAGGACGCTGGTAATATCTTGCTGAGGAGGTTTGTGTTCTCTGAAGTGCCTCTTCCGATCCCTGTACAAGACTGAAAGCGGAATTCAGATTGAACATCCAGCTTTTATTCCTGAAGTATTGGGTGAAATCGGCTCCTCCTGTATAAGCAGCCTTATGGAGATACTGCCTGAGATTATTATCAAGATTCCTGTTTGTTGAGGAGAATATCCCGCCGACAATTGTATTACCCTCTTTAAAGTCTTTTTGTACTCTTCCAACAAGGTAGTTTGTCAGGGGTTCGACTGTCTCATATTTCCTGCCTCCAACAGTGTCAATCTCCGCCTGTTCCTCTGCTGTCAGAGCTTCAACAAATCCAACTGAAAGTCCGTCCTGAGTTTTGCCGGTAAGCTTGGCGGCTCCCAGGATATTTGTGTTTGTCGGAACTTCAGCATTCCACCCGTCCTGGAGATCGGGATAACCCTGGGGTCTTCTTCCTATTCTCCTTGAGTAGAAAAGATTGTCGTTCCCGATGCCTCCGTCACCAATACCAAGACCAAAATTGGTGATGTTGTTTCCTTCAATAAAAAATGGTCGTTTTTCTTCAAAAAATGTCTCATAGGCTGTCAGGTTGACCTGTGAGGGATCAGCTTCAACCTGGCCGAAATCGGGGTTTACGGTCAGGTCCATTGTCAGATTGTTTGTAACTCCGATTTTTGCATCGATCCCGGCATTCAGTCCCGATTTTTTACCCTTTGCAAGAAACGGATTTTCGGGATCTGCTTCAAAATTCTCAGTTCGGGCAACTGCGTAAGGGGTTACATCAAAGATCTTTCTTGGCTTGATCTGTTCAAGTCCTGTCATCTCACCGAAAAGATGTACCATGCCTGGAGCATCCTTCGGAATATGCTGCCAGAAGGTGGTCTCCTGCTTCCTGTACAGAACCCTTGCCATTTCAAGTCCCCACACATCTCCTGAGTTCTCTTCAAACCTTACCTGGCTGAACGGTATCTTCATCTCGGCTATCCAGCCTTCACTGTTTATTGTTGTTTTCGACCACCAGTTGGGATCCCATGATTTATCCTCGTTCTGTCCGTCATTTGTCATCATGAAATCATACTTAACTCCTGCAGAACTTATTCCAAAAACAAACCCGGTCCTCAGATCATGATAACTGTCAACTATTATAGCCACCAGGTCTCCGTCGGGATGGTCACGCCTTGTCAGCCTGTTAACAATACTGTCAGGACTGGTATCATAGGCTTTTACACCTACATAAAGATTATCCTTGTCGAATACTATCTTGAATTCGGTTCTCTGTGTAGCTCTGGCACCATTATATGGCTCATGCTGGGTGAAATCATCAACCCAGTCACCTCCCTGCCATATTTCCTCATCAAGGATCCCGTTAATAACCGGAGCAACTGTTATGTGTTCTGCTCTATATTGTTTTTTCTCAGATGTTTGACCTGATGCGGTCAGAAAAACTAAAAGAGCTATTATGCCTGACAATAATTTCTTATTCATTTAAATTTCTCGGTTTCCTGTTTTTATCAAAGACGTATTCAGACCATATATGATGCAACAAATGCTTAGATTTTGCCATATTTATTTTTACAATCTTAATTATCAGGCAGTTATCTAAGCAAAATCCTGATCATAAAGAGTCAGAAACTCATAGGTATTTCCGGAAAAGTCAAGGAATGAGATAAGATCATTTTTAGTAATAACCAGTGTGGCAGTATTTAAATTAGGGTGAAAGGCAAGTCTCTCAAAGTTGAGCAGGTTAATATCTATAAACAGGTGAACATTTTTTTCCTTATCATTTATTATACCGAATGGTGATACTGATCCCGGCATTACCCCAAGATACTTTAAAAGGCGCTGATCGGAGGCAAATGTCAGTTTACCCTGCTTCAGCCGTTGTTCAAGATCCTTCATGTTAAGCTGGGCCAGATGTTCCAGAATCACCAGGTAGTGCCTGTTACCCTTATGATTACGGAGAAAAATGTTTTTACACCTGCCTGATTTATAATCCTTCCAGTGCGTTATTGCATCCTCTATGGTTGCAACGGGCGGATGTTCATGATATTCGAAGTTTATTGACAGGTCATTCAGAATTTCATAGAGCTTTTGCTGTCCCCGCATAATTATTCAGCGTCTTTTACTATATAGGTGAACTCCATTTCAGCTAAAAGGGCAATGTCTTTGCCGGCATCAAGCATATCAGTATCCTCTTCTTCATAATACCACTCTACCATTAGCGGGATGCCTTTCTCCGGAATTATTTTGAGTTCGCAGAAAATGTCATAAAGGAATTTAGCTGATGATGAATTGAAATAAACCAGATCAATCTGGAATTTCAAAGGATTATCTTTTGTATATTTATTTATCTCTCCTGAAAGTAATCTTTCACTCAGGATCTTAATCCATTCTATTACCGGATAATAAATTGCTCTTACATCCTCAGGTCTTGAGGTTCCCTTAATATAGTATATGTCATCCTCAAGAGACAAGACTATTTCAGGGATTGTGAGCGAAGGGTTAATAATTAATTTATCCATAAATAAATGGTTTTTACAAAGTTGTACAAAACTTCAGTAAATTCAAACAAAACAGTTAGAAATATGGAAGTCAGAGCAGAGTTCGTTCCTTTGAATCAGAGATATAACCTATGTCATCTTTAAGTTGAAGATTCTGATAAGCTTCAACAGCCAGTCTGTCACACCTCTCATTCTCGATATTGTTTGCATGGCCTTTTATCCAGACAAAACGAACCTTATGCTTTCTGTAAACATTCAGGAATCTCATCCACAGATCAGGATTCTTCTTTTTTCTGAAAGCTTTTGATTCCCACTGAAATACCCAGCCCTTTTCCACTGCATCAGCTACATATTTCGAATCAGTATATATAAGCACCCTGCTGCCTGGTATTTTAAGCGCTTCAAGACCGGCAATCACTGCCATCAGTTCCATCCTGTTATTAGTGGTAAGCCTGAATCCTTCCGATTTCTCCAGCCTGTGACTGCCATATATCATTACAACGCCATATCCTCCGGGGCCGGGATTACCACTTGCAGCACCATCAGTATAGATTGTAATTTCACCTTGCATGAGGAAGTACTATACCTGTATTGGTAAGAAAAAGCTTGATTGCTATTGAGAGAAGAATTACTCCAAAGACCTTTTTCAGAATCTGTAATCCGCTTGCGCCCAGGAACTTTTCAAAGAGCGTGGTTAATCTCAGTACAAGATAAATAACCACCATGTTGAGAACGAGGGCAATAAAAATATTAATTGTCTGGTATTCAGCTTTCAGCGAAAGAATTGTTGTTATTGATCCTGCTCCTGCTATTAGAGGAAAGGCTATAGGGAATATAGATCCTGAACCTTGTGAATCATGCCGGAAAATTTCTATTCCTAAAATCATCTCCATGGCAATAAGGAAAATAATAAATGAACCGGCTATGGCGAACGATGATACATCAATACCGAAAATTCCTAGGAGCGGGCTGCCGATTAAAAGGAATGCCAGCAGAATTGAAAATGAGACTAAGGTCACCTTGGCTGACTTGATATCACCTGATTTTGATTTGATATCAATTAATATCGGTATTGATCCGGGAATATCTATAATGGCAAAAAGAACCATAAAGGCAGCAAGGATCTCTATCAGGCTTAGATGCATGGATTAAAATTTTTGCAAAGGTACAAAAAATCATGGGTGTTGAAAAAATCAAAATCCATTAACCACAGAGTTTACAAAGATAAAACTCAAAGAGCACAAAGAATTAATAATCAATGCTTTATCTTTGTGTCCTTTGAGGTTTAAAAAACTCTTTCAACATCCCCAGGCTGGTTTCTTATTGCCTGATCGTCATTTCATCAACAAGATGTTTTGCCCCGGCATAGATATCCATAACCCAGAGAACATAGCGAATATCCACAACAATTGTTCTCTGGAGTTCAGGTTCATAAGCTATATCACCGCTCATCGATTCCCAGTTACCATCAAAAGCCAGTCCGATAAGTTCACCATTGCCATTCATAACCGGGCTGCCTGAGTTTCCTCCTGTAATATCATTTGTGGTCAGGAAGCAAACAGGCATATACCCTTTTGATGAACCATATCTGCCATATTCTTTCCTGGCATGAAGATCTATAAGCTTTTCAGGGAGGTCAAACTCATAATCTCCGGGCTTATACTTTTCCATAACTCCTTCCAGCGTGGTGTAATATTTATATGTTACGCCATCCCGGGGGTCATAGTCCTTAACAGTTCCATAGGAAAGTCTCATTGTTGAGTTGGCATCGGGATATTTCACTCTTTCAGGCGACATCTCCATCAGTGCGGCTATCCAAATTCTTCTGCCCTGCATTACAGCATCCTCATATTCATAGGTTTGTTTTGATAATTCTCCTGCAGTTTTATAATATGAAGTGGCTGTCAGGTATACAGGATCTTTCTCGATAGTCTTAAGCACAGGCTTGCTTAGGAAAGAGTTCAGCTTCTCCTCGCTCGAGAATATTGTTTTTGCAAAGAGATCATCAACAAACTTATCAATGTCGCCTTTGAATTTCTTGTCTATCACCTCAGCATAGAAATCAGGATGAAATTTGGCGGGGACATCTTCCCTGTAAAGCTTTAACATCGCTTTCACCGATTTATTATCGGTAGAAGCATTGTAATTCTTGTAGAACCTTGATGCATTATTTTTTATCTGCAAAATAGCCTCATCGGTTTTCTGACTGTCAGCAGATTTTAGTGCTGTAATCAGTGATGAAACGCCCTGGTTCATCGAGAATATTTCACAACCCTGAAGGCATTCGGTAGCATATGAAAGAGCTCTGAAATACTCGGCACGTCCGTCAATAGCTGACTTAATTAGATTTAATGCTTCACCATATTTTTCCTTCTGGTCACTGTTCTCAGAGATCCACTTATTAAACTGCTGCTCTATGGCCTCTTTCTTGGCTTTTACATTCAGCCTCTCAAGTCCTCTTTTCTGACCAATGGAATATTTCCAGTAGTTGGATGATCCGAAGTACTTTGCCGAATACTGGATATTTACTTTTGGATCAGCTTTCATATCATCCATCCAGATATCCTGCTTAATACCACGAACCTTTATCCTTACAGGGTGAACAATCTGAAGCTGTTCATTTACCTCATATGATGTAAAATATCTGCTGGTTCTTCCCGGATACCCCAGAATCATTGCAAAATCTCCTTCGTTTCTCTCTTTGATTGAAACAGGAAGGTAGTGCTTTGGTTTAAGAGGAACATTATCTTTTGAATATGATGCAGGTTTACCATCAGCACCGGCATAAACGCGAAAAACACTGAAGTCGCCTGTATGACGCGGCCACTCCCAGTTATCAGTATCAGAGCCGAATTTCCCGATCGATGAAGGAGGTGCTCCAACCAGTCTTACATCATTGTATCTTTCATAAACAAGAAGGTAGTAATAATTGCCTCCATAGAAACTGCTTACCAGGGTTCTGTAGTTGTTTCCTGCTGCTGCTTTAGCTTCAATTTTTCTTCTCGCTTCATTTACTGCTGCAGTTCTCTCTGATTCACTCATTCCGGGTTTGATATCCGCCAGGACCTGCGAGGTCACTTCTTCAATACTTATAAGGAAAGTAACTGAAAGATTTGGATTTGGAAGCTCTTCATCTTTCGACATGGCCCAGAATCCATCTTTCAGGTAATCGTGTTCAACTGTACTATGCGACTGAATTGATCCATAACCGCAATGATGATTTGTAAGTATCAGTCCCTGTGAAGAGACAATCTCGCCAGTACAACCTCCTCCGAAAATTACAATGGCATCCTTAACGCTTGCCTTGTTCAGACTGTAAATATCCTCAGATGAAAGCTTAAGACCCAGTTCTGTCATTTTGCCGATGTTCATCTTCTCTATAAGTGGAAGTAGCCACATACCCTCATCGGCTCTGGCAGTAAATCCCAGGTTCAGTATGCAGATAATTGAAATAATGAATAGTCTTCTCATATAGTGAACTTCTTTTTATGGTTAAAAATAAGCGGCAAATATAATTCTAAAATTGGAAAGGATCATTAAAAATTTAAATTCATCTGAGTATCAATAAGAGTAAAAGACTTACGATGATATGGTGTGATACCATATTTTTTCAACGCTTCACGATGCCTGGCAGTACCATAACCCTTGTTACTGTTCCATCCATACTCAGGGAATTCTTCGTGGATTTTAATCATATACTCATCGCGAAATGTCTTGGCCAGTACCGATGCTGCAGCTATTGAGAAATATATTGAATCACCTTTAACAACACACTGATGATTTATTTTTTTATACTGATAGAAGCTGTTTCCGTCAACCAGTATAAATCCGGGGGTCTTATCCAGTCCGTCAAGAGCCAGATGCATTGCTTTAACCGATGCTCTCAGAATATTCATTTCGTCTATTTCGTTATTATCAACAAAAGCTACCTTCCAGGCCACTGCAGTTTCTGTAATCTCTATCCTGAGTCTCTCTCTGGTTCCGGCACTTAGCTGCTTGGAATCATTCAGTACAGGATGCCGGAAGTTCCTGGGGAGGATAACAGCAGCTGCAACAACCGGTCCTGCCAGCGATCCTCTGCCAGCTTCATCACAACCGGCCTCAATAAGATTGTTGTACATGTATGGCCTGAGCATCCTGTAGCTTTTGGATAAATAGCATTGTAAATTAACTAAAATATATACCAGATTTTACAGTTTTTAGACTTTTTTAGAAATGAAGATTCGGCCTTTCAGACAAAAAAAGATGCAGTTCGTCACCAAAAAACGTTGATTTGTCAAAAATTTATTTATTTTTGACCTTGCGCGGATTGACATATGTATTTGAAAATTAGAATTTTTGCTTGTTTGCTTCTGTTAGGAGCGGGAACAAACCTCCACTGTCAGGGTTTGTCAAACCAGGTTATTGTACCTGTGGCAGGTCTTCAATCATCGACAAAAGTGCATTATTCACAGACAGTTGGCGAAGCTGCAGTCGAAGTTATAGGCTGCACTGAATATGTTTTTACACAGGGATTTCAGCAACCAGGGATCAAAATAGTAAAAGATAATCCGCCACCCGGCAACGGTGTAAAAGTATATCCAAACCCGGTCTTTGATTTTGTCAACATTGAGATGTTCGGTGATATGACAAGAACTTTTATTATTGATTTTATCAGTATTTCCGGAACTATAATCAGATCAGAAAAATTTGAATTCAAAGATCAGTACTGGTTTTGTCAGCCTTTCGCGGTTGAAAAATACAGCCGGGGACTATTCTTAATCAGGATAAAAAGTACCGACGGTGTAATTAACAGGGTATTCAAAATAGAAAAACTGTAAAGATTTAAGGCCATGATGAGGATTATTAGATTCTTCTTTTCTGTTTTTGTCCTGACGTTCTTTATATGGGAAAGTTTTGGCCAGACAGGTGTGCCAGCCGGAATAAATTACCAGGCTGTTGCACGCGACAGTTATGGAAAGGAACTTGCAAATACCAATATTGATGTCAGGTTTTCAGTAATCGCACAGAATCCTCTTGGTACACTGGAATACCAGGAACTGCATTCAAGGATAATTACCTCGAAATATGGCGTTTTTTCTCTTGTTATCGGTAAAGGAGTCCCGATAGGAGGAACCTGCAACAGCCTTGCCGAAGTACCATGGGCCGGTTCATATCATTACCTGAAAGTTGAGGTCAAGTTTGAGAACAGTTTTATTGATATGGGAACGATGCAGTTCATGGCTGTACCATATGCACTTTATGCATCTAAATCGCTTGAACCAGGTCCGGCAGGACCAAAGGGTGATGCAGGTCCTCCCGGACCACAGGGTTTACAGGGACCTGCAGGAATTAAAGGTGATACCGGACCACAGGGACTTACCGGAGCAAAAGGTGACCCCGGCGATCCGGCAAGCGACGATCAGACACTTTCTGTTGTGAATGTTGACGGATCAGATTACCTTGCCATATCAGGTGGGAACCAGGTTAAAATTTCAAATATTGAAAAAGATGGTGATCCTGCCAATGAAATACAGGACCTTACCATTAACACAGATAAGCTTAAAATTACTAACAACCCGGCTGCTACTGAATGGGATCTTTCTCCTTACAGGCAGAGCCTCACATATGATCCGGCCACAAGGATTATAGGGATCACCGGAACATCATCTTCAATAAATCTTTCCGAACTCAAGAATGATGATGATGCAAGCTCTACAAATGAGATACAGGCCTTGTCTTTCGATCCGGCAAGCAAAATACTTTCGCTGACCAACAGCGCCTCCGCAGATCTATCCTCCCTTAAGGACGATGCTGACGCCAGTCCAACAAATGAAATACAAGCATTATCACTGGCAGGCGATAATCTAACAATTTCCGGTTCAAATAGTGTCAGCCTGGCTGCATATAAGGATAATACGGATAGTCAGACCCTCACTTACTCCGAGACAGCAAATACAAAAACTTTACAGATTTCGGGCGGGAATAGTGTTACCATTGGGAGTATGGTGGCGTTCAGGGTAAAAAACAATACATCAGATCCAGCTTCTTCAATGTCTTATACTACAATGACATATGATGCCTCTGATTACAATATTGGAGGGTATTTGAATGAAGCAACAGGTGTTTTTACGGCTCCTCAGGATGGAATATATACATTCAATGTTACTTATTTAGCTGATGGACTTGGAGGAAGCAGGGAACTTGCAGTCTATGTTAATTCAGTACTTTACGATAAACTGGCAATCGATATTGGATCAGGTGTAACTATACCAGTTCATTCAGTCACTATGAAATTAAGCTCATTAAATACGGTTAGTATTGTTATCTATACTGGTGTCGCAACACAAACAGGTACAGGCACCTTCTCCGGTTTTAGGGTTTATTGATTCTTG
Organism: uncultured Rikenellaceae bacterium; assembly: GCA_964387565.1. Classification (GTDB taxonomy): domain Bacteria; phylum Bacteroidota; class Bacteroidia; order Bacteroidales; family VadinHA17; genus LD21. Next base: position 14,723 of record CAYLYN010000035.1, read on the forward strand.
TAGCAAATTATTTTTTAGGAATTTGTTTACCACCATGGGGATCCCTCGTCCCGTTTCACGGTCCTCGGGATGACAGCGCCCTGTTCAGGGAGGGCTCTTCCACCGGGCCTGGTAACTTTCCTGTCATCCTGAGTCCCGCTTTTTCAGGACGAAGGATCTCCCCGGTGTTAAAACCCGGCCAGTCGAATAAGGCACCTTCTCCGGCTTTCGGGTTTATTGATTCTTCAATAGATATTTTAACCACAGGGTTGCACTGGGTTACACGGAGTTTTTCACGGAGCAAGATGATAACTATATTATTACTCTTTTAATTCCATCTTTCAGTGATTCAACATTAAAATTCATCAGGAATCCTATCCTGCATCCTGATAACTTAAGGTAGGTCATCAACTGTGCAAGATGCACCGGATTGAGAATATCAACAGATTTTATTTCCAGGATGATCTTTCCTTCTACTAAAAGATCAATTCTGTAACCTAAATCAAGTCTCTTTTTATCATAGACCAGAGGCATCGGCTTCTGTTTTACAACCTGGACTCCATTTCTATTCAATTCATAGAACAGGCATTCCTCATAAGCAGATTCCAGCAAACCAGGGCCCAAAATGGTATGCACCTTATAGGCACACTTCAGGACGGAACCTGTAAGTTCTTCATATAGCAAGGTCATTTAATATGTAATTAGCAAGACCTTACTAAAATAGGTGAAAAACAAATATTTTACAATAGCTGCAATGAAAAAACAGAGAAACTCCGTGTAAACCCAGTGCAACTCCGTGTAACACCGTGGTAAAATATGAGACAATACAAGATTAAAAATCCTCTTTTATAATTTTGCTATCTGCTCCGGTTTTCTCAAAATACCTGAACACCACCACACAGAATATCAATGCTGCAATAATTCCGCTGATATTGCTGTATATATCCTTAACATTGAAGCTCCTGCCGGGAATAAGTTTCTGGTGGAACTCGTCAATAACTGAATAAGTGATTACAGCAGCTGTAATGAGGGCATATTTTTTTGCACCTAACCTTAAACGGTCATCTGCAAATGTCAGAAAAGCAAAAAATGCCAGTGATGCATATTCACAAAAATGTATAAAATAATCCAGTCTGATTATTCCTTTCTCTGTTTCAATCCTGATAGTAGGCAGTTTTGGTATTGATGAAACCGTCATTATTATTATTACCCATGCTACCAGGAAATATTTTGAATACGGCTTGAATGTAAAAATTAACCTGTACATATTATTTGATTAAATACCACGACTGACTTTTTGCTGCAACTGTTACAGGCAACTCAATTTCATAATTTCTGTCTATTTTCATTCTCCTGGGATTAGCTCCGTTTTCACTTACTTTGGCAATATCTTTCAACCCTGTGTAATAAACATTGATCTTCATCTTTTGTTGCACAGGTTCTTCCAGCGGATTGTAAACCATCAGCAATCCCTTCTCCTCAATCACAGGATTAACATGCATGATTGCATCAATCCCTCTTCCATCAGCACGTCTGACATGAATAATATCTGAATCAAGTATACTTCTGTGCTGTTTGTAGAAGGTCACCCATTTTTTAACAAGCTCCTTTGTCTCGGGAGTATCATAGATCCTTGGTCCCCTGTAAGCAGCCTGGACTCCTGCACCAAAAAGGTTGGCAAGCCTTTGTCCGTAATGGGGGAGATGTTCACTCAGGGGCTCTATTGTAGCCGCAGCTCCACCTCCCTGGTATTCAACAAGTGGTACAAACATCCATCCCATTGAAGGCGTTTTTTCCCATGTTCCGTCATAAATGTTCTGACGCTCAATTATCTCCTGCTGGTTTCTTGGCAGTGACCAGTTGGTCTCCCTGTAACCCATAGCCGATTTGCTGCTTCCGTTAAGAAAATACCAGTCAGGTACTGTAAGGTAAATCCCTCTGCCCCTGCACCATTTATAAAAATCTGTAATGTTCCTGAATTGCTTCCATTGTGAATCATTATATCCTTCATGCCCCGGATGCTTTACCGACATACATACATCTCCCGGATAGGAACCATCATGCTCGAAGTTGTCAAAACCGGTTGATTCAAAGAAGCTGTAGAGCTTGCGGAAATATTCTTCACCCCATTCGCTGCCAAGACATGGCGAATTGCCAAATGCCGGACTTCTGCCTTCCGGCATCACGACATCATTTTTTGCATCTATTTTTCTGCTGGCCAGCAGGGAGTATCCACCGAGGGTAATACCTTTGCTGTGAGCATAATCAGCAAGCATTTTATATTTATCAATGTTTGCTGCGGATGTATCTTCAATATTAAATCCACTCCCGAACGAGAGAATTATCATTTCAAATCCTGTTTCCGCGCACTGCTCAACTGCATTTTTTACCATCTCTTCTGTTGAGTATCGCAAATGGAGGAAGATCGGATTTTCTGTTACCCATGGTGCAATGGTCCTGTACATCCTCCTCTGGGTCAGGCCTTTTCTCTCCCTGTCCCAGCTGTCGAATACCAGTATCCATGTCCTGAAGCTTTCAAATGATCCTCCGTCTCTGACTCTTTCAGCCGGACCTGTTGCAGGCCTGCATTCAAGCATCGTCTGCTGTACCCGGTTATAATTGACAATTGTCTTGTAATCAGGATCTGCAACCCAGAAAACTGACTTCTCAAAGCATGATTCAGATGACATGCTGCCTCCGAATGCATAATCAGTCTCCACATAAATGTTTGGAAGGATAAGGTTCTTCTTGTCCCCGACTGCACTCTCCTCCTCTGTCATGGCCAGGATCTCTGATGTGAAACTGTCGATAGTAATCTCCCTTCCTGAGTTATTATTGACAGATAACCATTTGCATATCAGAGGTATGCCATCATATATTTCATAATGGACCACAACTTCTGTACCTTCAAATACAGCTGATTTGCCGGCATATGTAAAATCCACTCTTTTTCCCTCTGGTGGCCAGGGAAGATCCACGGGCATCCATTCCGGTCGTTTTTTCCATTCAAACCTGGGTTCAATAATTCCGGTTTTATAACCTGTAAGTTTGTACTGCGACAGTGAATCCGGCTGCATTGCTTTAATCCACTCCTTTGCAAGGTAATTATTTACAGGCTGTCCTTTTAGTCCTCCGATTGTTGTTGTCATTCCATTGATGGTTATCAGTGCCTCAGGTTTAACAGCCCTTATAAGTTCATTACCATTCATCAGGTTGGTAAAACCTGTTGTGGCTCCGTCGGGATCAAGACTGAATGATCTGGAAACCAGTTTGTTGGAAATAGTAATAATGTCATTATTCTCTGTTATTTCTGCCCTGAAACCACCAGGATCTAGCATCCAGTCGGCCTGCTGCTCTTTCTTCCCTGAACAACTCATTACCAGGAATAAGGCAGGAATAAGGATTAATTGTTTTTTCATTATAATAAAAGATTGATTTTAGCGGTATGATAGCCTTTCCCGCTTAGGCGGGAGAACCACCCATGCGTAAAAATTATGTTTTTATATTGTTTCAGAGTATTGTTAATCATGTGGATTTCATTATCGGTTTTTTATCGCACTAAATATATTACATTTTAGCTGATATCCCTGTCAGAAAATCGCTACGGGGCCGTGTTAAAAATCATTAATTAATACATTAATAACCAGTGTTTAGAATATCTTTGTAAAAGGTTTCAATATATTTTTTTTGTGATTGTAAGTGATCTAAATCTAAAAGTATTCAACATGAAAAACGCTTATTTCCTATTTAAAGGGATAATATTAACCTCTTTATTATTCACTTTTTGTCAGGTCCATGGTCAGAATAGTGATTGTAAGGTACTCATGCCTAAGATATCAGGAACTTATGTCGGAGAGTGCAGAAAGGGTTTTGCTCATGGGAAGGGAGTGGCAACAGGCATCGACAGATATGAAGGTCAGTTCAGGCAGGGATTACCTAATGGCGACGGCACATATACCTGGTCAGACGGAAATGTATATACCGGGGAGTGGTCAAAAGGAGTGAAGGAGGGCCAGGGGAAAATGACATATCTTACAGCAAGGGGTGATTCAGTTGTAGAGGGCTTCTGGAAAGGTGATACATATGCAGGTAAAGTACTTATTCCTCCCTATGTTATTGTAAGGAAAGATGAGCTTCTGGGTTATAATCTGAGAAAGATAGGAGGTGAAGATATAATAATTATTAAATTCATGCTTAAGGGCCAGATCAACAACCGGCTCAACAACCTTCAGATGTCATATACAAGCGGGACGCGTTTTAAATCCGGAACATATGAGGGCCTTCAGTCAGTAAGATTTCCGCTCGATCTTAAAATAACCTATACTACCAGCAATCCGCTTTCAAGATCTACATTTGATGTAGTGTTCGAATGTACTATAAATGAAGCGGGGAAGTGGGAGATTACCCTCAACAATTAGCTTACATCCGGAAGCCGAGTACCAGTATATCATCAACCTGTTCTTCTCCGTTTCTCCATTCGAGATGCTTCCTGTAAAGGATCTCCCTGATTTCTGACACCGGGGAAGAACTGATCTCAGACAAAAGCTTTTTGAAATTTCTGGAAAGAAACTTAGAACCTTCTTTGCCAAGCTGATCAGAATAACCATCGGAGAACATATATACAATTGAGCCAGTGACGATATCAACAGTATGGTCTGTAAAGCTGATCTCATTAAGATAGATCCCGATAGGATTCCTGGTTGCCTTAAGTTCAGTAAGTATTCCGCGGCTTACAATATAAACGGGATTATTAGCTCCGGAATATTTCAGCAATTCTGCCTGCCTGTCGAGCAGGCACAATGAGAGATCCATGCCATCGCGTGCTTCCCCCTCTTTCCCGGTCTGCCGGAGCGAGTTTTTGACACGTTCCCTTAACTCGTTCAGAATATCGGATGGATTGAATTCACCACTAATTATCTGTGTCTGTTTGATACCAATAATATCATTCAGGAGCGACATACCGAGCATGCTCATGAATGCCCCCGGAACACCATGACCTGTACAGTCAGCTACACAGACGATAACCTTATCATCATTGAGTTTCTTCACCCAATAAAAGTCCCCACTCACAATATCCCTTGGAAGGTAAAGTACAAAAGAGTCAGCAAGATACTGACTGACAGACTCATCGGGAGTCAGCATTGCCGACTGGATTCTTCTTGCGTATCGTATACTGTCGGTTATTGACGTCTTTTGGCTCTCAACAATTTCCTTTTGTCTGTTTATTTCGTCTTTCTGTTCCTTAAGTACCCTGTTATCGCGTTTTTTAATTATTAGACTTCTGAACACCACTGCAGCAATTATAGCCAGTAGCAAAGCTCCTATTATCAGGGAGTTTCTTGTAGTCTGAAGTATTTTTCTGTCCTTCCTGAGTATTTCATTCTCTTTTTCTTTTTTTTCTGTTTCATATCGGGTCTGAAGCTCAAGTATCTGTTTCTGTTTGTCGACATTCATCAGAGAGTCCTTAAGTTCAGAATGCCTGTTAAGGTAGTATAAAGCCCTTTTGAAATCCTGCAGCCCTGTATAGCTTAATGAGAGCTCCCGGTAAATATCCACCGAGGAAGTAAAGGAATTAATCTCTTTGGCTGTTGTCTCAGCTTCTTCAAGGTACTTTTTCGCAGCTCTGAAATCATATTTGAGGTTTTTTATTCTGGCAAGAGATACAAGTGTCAGTACGATATTGTCTTTACTCTCAATTGACTTATAGATGTTGAATGCTTTCTCATACTTAGGCCATGCAGCATCGAGGTCTCCCTGGTATTCCAGCAATTGTGCCATTGCGTAATTAATAAAGGCTTCATCATTCAGGCTTTCTACATTCACACTTAATTTTAGCGCTTTATCATAGTACTCAATTGCCTGTTCAGTACTATCCATCTCCACGAAAGTCTGACCAAGTGCAATGTAAATTTTGAGCGAACCATATTTGTTCCCGGATGCTTCGAAATTCTCGGCAGCAGCCTTGTAATATTCTATTGCCCTGGCATAATTCTTCATCGTGAAATATACGCTTGCAAGGCTGGACTTTCCATATGCAATAAGCCTCTCATCCGAAACAGATTCACTTATTGACTGTGCTTCGAAATAGTACTTAAGAGCACTGTCATACTTTGCCTGGTTCTCAAATACAGTACCTATACAGTACAGAGCTGTAGCTTCACCTGATTTTCTTCCCAGCTCCCTGTTAATTGTCAGCGACTTTCTGTAGTATTCATTTGCTTTGTCGTACTCATTTTTATTGTGTGCGATTATACCCAGGTTATTGTAACATATGGTGATGCCGTCTTTCAAGCCTGCACGTGTAAGTATATCCAGAGCATCGAGGTATAATTGGGTTGCTTTGTCATTATTCCCTTTGAGTAGTTCGAGATTTCCAAGCTGTACCATCGAATTACCAATTCCCTGAGGGAAATTTATTTTTTCTGCATCTTCAAGAGCCTTTCTGGCAATCTGATCTGATTCTTCAGGATCGGTATACTGGAGTTCGTATGCGAGACGATAAGAGAGGACAATTCTTCCGGTGTCGGTTTTTTCCCTTTCAAGAAGTTTTCTCAGACTGTCTGTTTTGGCTGAGTACTGGGCCTGGATACTGACCCAGGAAAGTAACATCATGATTAAAATAACAGGATTTTTCATATTGATCTGAATGGCATTCTAAATTAGCTAAATTTATTTTAGCCGCAAAATCCTGACCGAACATTAGTACGCCATCTTTTATGTTCTATAAAAGTGTAAATTTGTGCAAAATTCAATTAAATGGTAACTAACGAACAGATAAGGGATTTATCGGGACGCCGTGATGCGTTAAGGAGGTATCTTTGACATCGAAGGTAAACTTGAGGTAATAGCTGAAAAAGAGGGATTATCCCAACAGCCCGGACTATGGAGCGATGCGAAAAAAGCAGAGGAGTTGCTAAAAAGTATAGCAACCCTGAAAAGCTGGACCACTGATTTTCAAAAGATAAATAGTGCTGTTGAAGATCTTGAAGTCATTTTTGATTTCTACAGGGAAGGAGAGGTGAAGGAAGAAGAGGTGGATGAAGCGTATTACAGTTGTCTCTCAATGATCGAGGACCTTGAGGTGAGAAACATGCTCCGGAAAGATGAAGATCAACTTGGAGCCATACTTAAAATAAATTCAGGAGCAGGAGGTACAGAAAGCAACGATTGGGCAGCTATGCTGATGCGTATGTACCTGAGATGGGCCGAAAGAAATGACTATAAAGTAAAAGAACTTGATTACCAGCCAGGTGATGAAGTTGGTGTGAAATCAGTAACAATAGAGATCGATGGTGACCAGGCCTACGGATATCTTAAAAGTGAAAACGGTGTTCACAGGCTGGTAAGGATATCTCCATTCAATGCCCAGGGAAAACGCCAGACAACATTTGCTTCTGTCTTCATATCCCCGCTTGTCGATGACACTATTGAGATCCTTGTAAATCCATCCGACATAACCTGGGAGACATACAGGTCAAGCGGTGCCGGAGGTCAGAATGTAAACAAGGTGGAGACTGCAGTAAGACTTAGGCATCATCCTTCAGGTATTGTAATCGAGAACCAGGAGACCCGTTCTCAGCTTAATAATAAGGAAAATGCAATGCGCATACTGAAGTCGCAGCTATATGAACTTGAGCTGAGAAAAAAGATGGAAGAGCAAGCCAGGATAGAGGGTGAGAAGAAGAAGATTGAATGGGGTTCGCAGATACGCTCCTATGTCCTTCATCCTTATAAAATGGTTAAGGACCTGAGGACAGATTATGAAACCAGCAATGTTCAGGCAGTGCTGGACGGTGATCTGAATTCATTCATGAAAGCATTCTTAATGGAATTTGCCGGAAAGTAAACACTGACCGGCTTTTTTCTTAATATGATAAAATTCATAAAAACTGTGGAAGGTAAATCTCTTATTTTACACCAGTTTAAAAAATTGTCGGAAAAAAGGTGAAAAAAGAAAAACTGTTTGATCAGTTTCCTCCTGTTTCCACAACCGAATGGATGGAGAAAATAAATGCCGACCTGAAGGGAGCTGATTTCTCCGGAAGAATGGTGTGGAAAACAAATGAGGGATTCGATGCAATGCCTTTCTACAGGAGGGAAGATTATGATAAACTTCCTTTTGTAAATACTCTGCCAGGCAAATTCCCATACCTGAGAGGAACAAAAATAAAAAATAACAACTGGCTGATAAGGCAGAATATTGAAGTTTCAGACTACATTGCTACCAATAAAAAGTCATTGTCACTGCTGATGAAAGGGATTGATTCCCTGGGATTTGTCATCTCAGATCCTGCTTCAGTCAGCAAAAGTAATTTTGATCTTCTTCTTAAGGACATTCGTATTGAGCTGATTGAGATAAACTTTCTTTCTGAAGGGAAGGCAAAAGAGATATTTGATATTCTGCATGAGATTGTTTCGGAACGCGGGCTTAATCCTGAGGAAATAAACGCAACAATAGAAGCTGATCCCCTGGGCCGTCTTATGGTTAACGGAACCCTTTGCATCCCGGTTGATGCCGGCTTCGATTACCTTGCTTCCCTGACTGCTTCTGCTGCTTCCTATCCTCTGGTGAAAACAATAAATCTTAATGCTGGCATTTTCAGTAATGCCGGCTCTGATACTGTAAGGGAACTGGCTTACGGGCTTTCTGCCGGAAGCGAATATCTGGTTCAGTTAACCGGCAGGGGAATAGATCCTGCTATTGCAGCATCAAAGATCAGATTCAGTTTTGGCATCGGTCCGGATTACTTCATGGAGATAGCAAAGCTAAGGGCTGCAAGACTCTTATGGTCGGTGATAGTAAAGGGTTTTGTTCCGGATGAATTTGAAAAGGTAAAAATGAATATTCATTGTGTGACAGGCAGGTGGAATAAAACAGCATATGATCCCTATGTTAATATGCTCAGGACCCAGACCGAGGCAATGTCTGCGATACTGGGAGCTTGTGATTCATTAACTGTTGAAGCTTTTGACACGGTATTCCGGAAGCCGGATGAATTTTCAGAAAGAATTGCCAGGAACCAGCAGCTGATACTTAAGGAAGAGTCATATTTTGACAAGGTAGCTGATCCTGTTGCGGGGTCTTATTATGTAGAAAATCTTACCAGTCTCATTGCAGATAATGCATGGAAGCTGTTTGTTAAAACTGAAGAGTCAGGAGGTTTCCTTGAGGCACTTAATGAAGGCACGATACAAAAGGATTTACAGATAATTGCTGAAAAAAGAAAGAATGATGCAGCATATAGAAAACTTGTAATCCTTGGAACAAATCAATATCCTGATAATAATGAATCAATTACAGGATCAGCAGATGAAACCATTATGTTCGCGAAGAGGGAGTATGACGCCAAAACTGATATTGATCCTGTTAAGGAATTAAGGGTATCCTCGGATTATGAGAAACTCAGGCTGGCTGTTGAGAAATCGGGTATCAGACCTGTAGTCTTCATCCTGGCTATTGGGAATGTTACAATGAGAAAAGCACGGTCACAGTTCTCCCATGACTTTTTTGGTTGTGCCGGGTATCGTATTATTGACAATAATGGATTTATGTCAGTTGCTGAAGGAGCTAAAGCTGCAATTGAAAAAGAAGCTGATATAGTTGTCATCTGCAGTTCTGATGAGGAATATCTTCAGTTTGCTCCTGAGGCATTTGATCTGCTCAGGGAAAAGTCTCTGGTGGTTATTGCAGGTAATCCTCCTTCAGTTGATGAACTTAAGTCGAAGGGACTCGAGCTGTTTATCCACCTGAAGTCGAACGTTGTGGAGACTCTGGAATATTTTAATAGAAGGCTGGGTATTGCCGTAAACGGGGAGGATCTATGAGACCAAAATTCAGCTATAGCGATCTTGCCGGATCAGCAATATATAATAACAGCTTCCGGAAATGGGAGAAAGAGAATGGCCTGAAAAAGGAGTGGATCACTCCTGAGAGGATCCCTATCAGAGGCGCTTATGGTAAAGACGATCTTGAAGGTATGGAGCATCTCGATTATGCTGCAGGCATACCCCCGTTCCTCAGAGGCCCTTATTCAGGGATGTATGCGATGATGCCATGGACCATACGCCAGTATGCAGGATTTTCAACCGCTGAAGAGTCAAATGCTTTTTACAGACGTAACCTTGCCGCCGGGCAGAAAGGATTATCCGTTGCTTTTGATCTTGCAACGCACCGCGGATATGATTCTGATCATGAACGTGTTGCAGGAGATGTCGGGAAAGCTGGTGTAGCAATTGATTCAATACTGGATATGAAGATACTCTTCGACCAGATACCCCTGAACAAAATGTCCGTGTCTATGACTATGAATGGTGCGGTTCTTCCGGTAATGGCATTTTATATCGTGGCAGCACTTGAGCAGGGAGCCAGGCTCGATGAGCTTTCAGGAACCATTCAGAATGACATTCTCAAAGAATTCATGGTAAGAAACACTTATATCTATCCCCCTGATTTTTCAATGAGGATAATCTCAGACATATTTCAGTATACCTCTGCCAGGATGCCAAAATTCAACTCCATAAGCATATCGGGTTATCATATGCAGGAAGCTGGTGCCACATGCGATATTGAGCTGGCTTACACGCTTGCCGACGGACTCGAATATCTCAGAACAGGAGTCAGGTCAGGACTTGATATTGATGCATTTGCACCGCGTCTCTCTTTTTTCTGGGCTGTAGGGATGAATCATTTCATGGAAATAGCAAAAATGAGAGCTGCACGGATGCTCTGGGCAAAAATTGTTAAAGGGTTTAATCCTAAGAATCCGAAATCAATGGCATTGAGAACTCATTCACAGACTTCCGGCTGGAGTCTGATGGAACAGGATCCTTTCAATAATGTAGGAAGAACCTGTATTGAGGCAATGGCTGCTGCTTTCGGGCATACACAGAGCCTTCATACCAATGCACTGGACGAAGCCCTGGCACTTCCCACAGATTTTTCAGCACGCATTGCCCGTAATACACAAATATACCTGCAGGAGGAGACAAATATATGCAGGGCTGTTGATCCATGGGCAGGATCGTATTATGTTGAGAATCTTACAAATGAGATTGCACACAGGGCCTGGGAACACATACAGGAAATTGAGAGTCTGGGCGGAATGGCAAAAGCAGTTGAATCGGGGATTCCCAAGATGAGGATCGAAGAGGCAGCTGCCAGAGCACAGGCGAAAATAGACTCGGGAGTGCAGACCATTGTAGGGACAAATAAATACCGTCTGGAAAAAGAAGACCCCCTTGATACTCTCGAAGTTGATAATTCAGCAGTTCGCGACTCACAGATTCAGAGGCTGGCAAAACTGCGTGCAGAGAGGAATGAGACTGAATGTCAGGCTGCCCTTGACGCATTAACCAGATGTGCACAGACAGGCGAAGGAAATCTTCTTGAGCTGTCTGTGGAGGCTGCTGCAAAAAGGGCAAGCCTGGGTGAAATTTCTTATGCTTGTGAAAAAATAGTTGGGAGGTACAAAGCTGTGATAAGAACAATATCAGGAGTCTATTCATCTGAATATAAGTCAGATGATGACTACAAGGAAGCAAGATCTCTTGTAGCCAGATTCGCACGGAAAGAGGGACGGCAACCAAGAATAATGATTGCTAAACTGGGGCAGGATGGACATGACCGAGGGGCCAAGGTAGTCTCAACAGGTTATGCCGATATCGGTTTTGATGTTGATATAGGGCCGCTTTTTCAGACACCCTCTGAAGCAGCCAGGCAGGCTGTGGAGAATGATGTTCATGTACTCGGGGTATCAAGTCTGGCTGCAGGTCATAAGACACTGGTTCCACAGGTTATTGACGAACTCAGGAAGCTGGGAAGAGATGATATCCTGGTAATAGCCGGCGGAGTAATTCCTCCCCAGGATTATACATTCTTGTATGATGCAGGTGTTGCAGCTATCTTCGGACCGGGTACTTCTGTAGCCAGGGCCGCAAAACAGATACTTGAAATACTGATTCTTACACATGAATAAAATCTTGTAACGGAATTTTTATAATCTTTGAAGCATGAAAAGCAAGCTGATCATGTTTCTAATCCCGGTATTCGTCCTGTTTGCAGGCAATCAAAAATTGTCTGCACAGGAGATTAATGAAGGAGCCCTCCATAAACCTTCATTCTCAGACCAGTCAACCTGGGTGCTCGGATATTTTGTCAGGGGACAAATAACCCGGCCACCACATTCGGAATGGTTCAGTAAAGGATATGAAGAGTATAATATCACAGCCGAGGTACTTGACAGGATATTAAAAATCCCCACTGACGGACTATCCATTAAGATTGTTCTTGGGACCTGGTGCCCTGACAGCAGGAAGCAGGTTCCACGGTTCATGAAAATAACAGATGCCTGGAGTTTTCCTGAAAAAGATATAACATTTATCGGGGTTGATGATGCAAAAATATCTCCTGTTGAAGAATATAGCCGGCTTGGGATCGAAAGAGTTCCTACTTTCATCTTTTATAAAAATAATATTGAAGCCGGACGCATCATTGAGAATCCTTTGACGTCTTTAGAACAGGATATAGTAAATATCCTGACAGGTAATGAAAAAAATTAATACTAAAATATCATGGAAGAAGTAAAAAACAACTCCGGACATAATCTGGGAATTGCTGCACTTATAACAGCCATAGTAACTTTTGTTCTTGCAGTGATACCCTGTGTGGGCCTTATCGCAATTATTCCCGGTATAATTGCAATCATTCTTGCATCTGTCGGTCTTTCACAGGCTTCCAGGAGTTCTGCTCCCAAAGGATTGCTGATAGCAGGACTGATAATAGGCATTATTGCATCAATAATCTCTGTTTCCCAGGTTGTTGTAGCGGGAAAGATTGCTAAACATGCCGATAAATGGCCAAATGAAATCCAGAATATTGTAAGGGATGTTCAGGATGATGTGGTCAGGGATCTGGAAGATGCCAATATTTCAATAAAGATTGAAAGCAATGGTGATAAGGTTGAAATAAATGCAAACACTATAAGCAAAGATAAGCAGAAAAAGCTTGAAGAACTGGAGGGAGTAAAAACCCAGGAGAATGATACTCTGCAAAAAGAAAAGTAAAGAGGATCAGGGGACTGTTACCAGGATCACAGATGAACCCTACCATATAATAAATTTAGTTTTTGCCGGAGTAATAGTATTGATTTTTGCCTACTCCGGCATTTTTTCTCCTGTTAAGAACAATTATCCGGTTGTTTGCATACATGAGCTTCTTACAGGAGAGCCTTGTTTCTCATGCGGATTATCCCATAGCTTTTCACTTATTGTCAGGGGCAGGATAAGTGAAGCTTATGAATGGAATCCATATGGCATGAGGATTTTCCTTTTCTTTGTTTCTCAACTGATATTACGGCTTGGTTTTCTATGGCAGTCAGTTAACCATCCTGAGAACAGGAAGCACCTCATAATCTATGATTCAGTTTCTTCAGCTTTGATATTT
>CAYLYN010000036.1:0-27830 GCA_964387565.1 uncultured Rikenellaceae bacterium
CATCTACTGTAAAATTAGTACCCCCTACTGTAAGATCTGATCCCGTTATATCTATACCACTGGTCGCATCTACATTGCCTGCAAAAGTGACCTGTCCGCCAGTCAACTGGGTTATCGCCTGATTATTAACAGTTAATGCTGCTCCTGAAACCGTTGCACCCGACTGAGCAGTAAGTAAACCGGCCGAAGTGATGGTACCGGTTCCTGTTGTATAGATATTCCCGCTTGTTGTTACATAATCTCCTGCCGTAAAAGGCGACAGAATATTTCCGGAACGATTCCAGTATCCCAGCTGACCACTTGTTGGTGCCACAGTTGTAAGGGCACTGCTGCCATTAGTGTATACTCCCTTATTAGGCGTTAATCCGCTAACAGTTAATCCATTGAATGTTGGAGAAGCAGCTGTATGTATATCCTGTGGTGCTGAAAGAGTAATAGTACCAACACCATGTGTCACCGATATCCTGTTTGTCGTCCCTAGTAAAGTCTTGTACTCATTTGCATCTGCTGCCGCATTCATACCAAGAAGCTGGTTAGCCGTGCCTATGGAGGTAGAGGCAATGGTTTTCCAGATGCCATCAAAGTACCAGAAAGATTTGGTGGTGGTGTCAAACACAAGTAATCCCTGTGCCGGTGAGGCAATGGCAAGCCTCTCAGGGGTTGACAACCTTGGTGCCAAAAATCCCCTTAACGTGGACCTTAGCTCAAGTATCGATGAACCGTCCGGGGTGATGGGTGTTTCACTTATCCCAACCCCCTGCTGGCCATATGTCTTCCCGACATCCACGACCGATAGAAAAATTATCAGGAATAAAACGATTCCGGAAGGGGCAAACCATGCCCGCTTTCCCCGCTGCCATCCCCCGGCACCACCATTGCCCGAAGATGAATTGCGTGTTGTCTTCATAATATACCTCCTATGTTGTCTTAAAGTCTTGTTGTCTGTATTTATGCTTGTCATATCATTTCTTATCATCATCCTTCCGCCCAGCGTCCAGAGTCCAGAGTCTTTAGCCTTATTTCTAACGCCTTCAGTTTAAACAAATAAATATCCGTTCGACCTCTTCCTCTTTTTTTTTAAAAGACCGACCAGTTATATAATCTATTTTGCGTCCGTCCTCAATCTAAAAACGGACTTTTATCCAATCTCTTTCAAGACTGTTAAACATACACAACGGTTGCATTTCAGCAACACTAAATTAAACTCCTAAATATATATATTATTTCAGAATCCCTTAAGGATATTTTGATGAACCACAGTAATATGGTGACAATCCGGTTGTTTTAACAAACAGATCAGTTAATAAACAAGATAAAAGACATCCTCTCTTTGCAAGCTTCCAATAGACTTTCTAATTAACATCATACCTGGATGCAAGACCCCTGCTCCGCTGACGCGGAGCCGCCCCCTGAAGGGGGCACGAATCCTGCTTCTTATCAGAATTTCGATATAATACTGAATTAATCCCCCTTCAGGGGGGCAGGGGGGCTGAAACGCCTGGCATTGAATCCCTACAGTGGGTACGCGGGATAGCCGTTAAATCACCAGCATGGCATCACCGTATGTACCGAACCTGTACTTCTCCTTGACTGCAATCTTATATGCTTCAAACAGGAGATCGTAACCAGCAAAGGCTGCAACCATCATCAGAAGTGTGGAATAGGGAAGATGGAAGTTGCTGATCATCATATCAGGAACTTTGAAATCATACGGAGGGAAAATGAATTTGTTTGTCCAGCCGTCATAGGGTTTCAGATACCCGTCTGTCGAAACTGAACTTTCAAGCGTACGCACAACCGTGGTTCCAACTGCACAGATCCTGAATTTATTATCCTTGGCTTTATTTACAATGGAAGTGGCTTCATCAGTAATAAGTATCCTCTCTGAATCAACCTTATGCTTTGTAAGGTCTTCAACATCAACGCTCCTGAAATTACCCAGACCAACATGCAGTGTTATCTCTGCAAAATCAACTCCTATAATCTCAAGTTTCTTAAGCAACTCGCGACTGAAATGCAGACCTGCAGTGGGGGCTGCAACTGCTCCTTCATGCTTTGCAAAAATGGTCTGGTACCTTTCACTGTCTTCAGGTTCTACCTTACGGTTAATAAATTTTGGCAGAGGTGTCTCACCCAGACTGTACAAAGTCTCCTTAAACTCTTCATAACTGCCGTCGAAAAGAAATCTCAGAGTCCTTCCCCTCGATGTTGTATTATCTATTACCTCGGCTACAAGAAGATCATCCTCTCCGAAGTAAAGTTTATTTCCTATCCTTATCTTCCTGGCAGGATCAACAAGGACATCCCACAGTCTCTGCTCACGGTTCAGCTCCCTGAGAAGAAAAACCTCAATCTCGGCTCCTGTCTTTTCCTTATTCCCGTATAACCTTGCCGGAAAAACCTTGGTATTATTGAAAACCAGAACATCGTGCTCTGAGAAGTATGAAGTGATCTCTTTGAAAATCTTATGCTCTATCTCCCTGGTCTTCCTGTTCACTACCAGCAGCCTCGATTCATCCCTGTTATCAGAAGGGTAAAGAGCTATTAAATCCTGTGGAAGATTGTACCTGAATTGCGATAATTTCATAAATAGTTCCCTTGTTAAAATTTAAATTTCCTTTATACGTAAAAAAATCAAATTTGTTACAAAGCCGATGCCGAAAATCAGCAAGTAGCTGCTTATCACCTTACTATAAAATAATTTAGTCAGATGTCATCTCTGAAACATCTCTTTAAATGGTTTGTTCAATATACTCACTGAATTTATCAAGATCATATGCACTCTCAATTTTGTATGTCCCGATAGCGGTTCTCTCCAGTGCCGATAGATAACAACCGCTTCTCAATGCCTCACCCAGGTCTCTTGCAAAGGATCTGATATAGGTCCCTTTACTGCAAACCAGCCTCACCTTTATCAAAGGCAGAGCGAATGATACCAGTTCAATTTCCCTGAACCAAACTGTAACAGGCTCAAGTTCGCGGTGAATTCCTTTTCGTGCAAACTCATAGGCCCTCTTTCCATCAATAAGCTTCGCAGAATAGATTGGGGGAAGTTGCTTCTGTTCACCCAAAAAACCTTTAAGTTTCTCTCTTACAAGCTCTTCTGTAATGTGATCAACGGGATAGATACCGTCTGTCTCTGTCTCAAGATCAAATGAGGGTGTTGTTGCTCCTGCTGTAAAAGTTGCAACATACTCTTTGTCAAGGTCCCGGAACTGATCTATTCTTTTTGTTGCCTTCCCGGTGCAGACTATCATCAGTCCGCTTGCAAGAGGATCAAGTGTACCTGCATGCCCCACCTTCAGCTTTTTCAATCCAAGTCTGCTTCTCAGAATATTCCTCACCTTGCTTACCAGGTCAAATGAGGTCCAGTACAATGGCTTATCAAATAACAGTACCTGTCCGGTTTCAAAAATTGTCGGCTGTTTCTCTTCAGGCCTACCCATAAATAACTGAGATTAATCCTATCAAAAGACAGTAGACAGCAAACCAGATGAGTTTGCTCTTTTTTACCAGGGCTATCATCCATGTACAGGCCAGGTAACCCGATATAAAAGCAGAAATAAAACCGGCAAGAATGATACCGGCTCCTGATGAGCTGTTACCAGCATCTCCTCCCATTAACTCAAGTAAATTAGCCCCGAGCACCGGAATAAGAACCATCAGGAAAGAGAACTTTGCAAGGTCTTCCTTCCTGTTGCCTATTATCAGGCCGGTGGAAATAGTCGTTCCGGACCTGGATATGCCGGGAATCACAGCTATTGCCTGGGCGATCCCTATTATCAATGCATCAAGGTATCCGATCTTCCGGTCTCCCTTCCTGATGAAATATGAAAATGCCAGCAGCAGAGCTGTAATCATAAGCATTAAACCAACAAATACAAGATTTCCGTCAAACAATGCCTCAATAGGATCCTTGAGAAACACTCCGGCAATACCGACAGGTATCATGGATATGACTATTTTTATAATATAGGAGGTCTCCTCATTCATTTGAAATCTGAACAATCCTGCTATAAGGTCAATTATCTCTTTCCTGAAAACAACAAGTGTGCTGAGTACAGTTGCTCCATGAACTGCCACTGTAAAAAAGAAACTTGCTTCCGGATCAATCCCGAAAATGGATTTCATTATCTCGAGATGTCCTGAACTGCTTACGGGTAAAAACTCTGTTAGTCCCTGAATCAGACCAAGGATTATGGCTTCTAAATAGTTCATATTAATTTATGGTAGTGATTTATTTAAGTGATACTCAAGGAATCATCTGATTTAAGAAAAGTTGGCAGTTTGCAGTTGGCAATTCAGGAAATATTTGCCAACTGCAAACTGCCCATTGCCAACCATTGTTTTTACGGCTTCCGTCACCAGTCCTCACTCCTTAGGCTTCTTCATAATAGCCCAGATCTCAAAGATAAATCCTGCAAGTACCACTATCGGGGCCAGAGTTATTCGCCTGAAGCTGAATATCTCCTCGCTGAACACATTCGGATCTTCTGATTTTCCTCCCAGCATAAGCAGAAAACCCACTACTATTATCACAAATCCAATAGCCAGAAGTTTATAATTTTCTCGTCCCAGGGCAAAATTCAGCCTGTCTTTATTTTCATTTTTTGTACCCATATTTTGTCAGTAATAAAGTTCGTCCTCAGAAATACTCAGATATTTGTTTACAGAAAAGAATGTTGAGATGATATTTATGAATATTCCAATCACAACCAGTGAAACAGCCAGAAGGACCAAAAGATTGGTACTTCTGAAAGTGAAAAGCAGGAAAAACTCTTTCTCCACCATATAAAGCATTCCCAAAAGGAGTGCCATTGCTATGAGCGCCGCTATAAGTCCGTGAAGTGCTCCCTGCAACAGGAAAGGTTTTCTTATAAAGGCTCTTGTAGCACCAATAAGCTGCATGGTTCTGATAAGAAACCTTTTTGAATAAATTGATAACCTGATTGTATTATTTATAATTGTTACAGCTATCAGAAATAGAAATGAACTTATCACAAGTAAGAAAAGACTGATCTTCCTGACATTTTCATTTATAAGAAAAAGAAGAGACTCCTGGTAATAAACCTCTTTCACAAAAGGATACTCAAGTACATATTTTTCAATTTTAACAACGCTGTCAGGATTTGTATATCCTGCATAGAGATAAACATCTATCGAAGGAGGAAGCGGATTATCGCCCAGGAAGTTAATAAAATCCTCGCCCAGCTCTTCTTTCATTTTTTCTGCGGCTTCACTCTTTGATATATACTCAGTTGACTTGACATATGGTTTGGCATCAAGGTCTTTCTGCAGCATCCTGATATCGGCTTCCTTGGCGTCATCATCGAGCATAACTGAAAAAGAAAGGCTCTCACGGAAATAATCCGAAAGCTCCCTTGCATTAATAAGAAGAATGCCAAGTACACCCAGAAGGAATAGCACCAGTGAGACACTGATCACAAGTGTCACATAGGAGCTCCTTAATTTTGCCTTTGATAATCCGTTCTCTTTGCTCTTCAAGATTTTTTCTCTTATATTATCCTCTGTACCATACACCCCCAACCCCCCAAGGGGGGCTTACCCCCGGTCAGCTCCGCTGCCCGCCCCCTGAAGGGGGCACAATTTGCTGCAGAGAATTTAACCCCCTTCAGGGGGTGACCCTGCATTAGCAGGGTCGGGGGCTAAATCCCCCTGGGCCTGCCCTTAGCTTGCCGAAGGTGGGATTCAGGGGTATAAAAACTATTCAACTATAGTAATCCACCCAAACTCATCCTCGGCATCGCCACACTGTATTGCAGTAAGCCTCTCATACAATTTCATTGAAACCGGACCCGGTTTTCCATCCCTGCAATACTCATAAATCATGTTATTATCAGGATCAAAAATTTTTGCAATAGGGGTAATTACTGCCGCGGTACCACAGGCTCCTGTTTCTGAAAACTCTGATAGCTCCTCGACCGGTACCTGTCTTCTTTCGCTCTGCATCCCTATGCTCCTGGCAATATCGATCAGACTCATGTTGGTTATTGAGGCCAGTATGGAGTCCGATTTTGGAGTTACATATGTATTGCCCTTAATCCCAAAGAAATTGGCAGGTCCGCATTCATCAATATATCTTTTCTCCTTTGAATCGAGGAAAATAGTACTTGAATATCCTCCTGATCGGGCAGCAATTATTGCCCGCATACTGGCAGCATAGTTACCTCCTACCTTGAAGGGACCTGTTCCAAGGGGTGCTGCCCTGTCGATATCCCTGCAGATAAGCATATTTACAGGTTTGATTCCATCCTTGAAATATGGGCCTACAGGAGTGACAAAAACAAGGAAAGTATATTCAGAAGAAGGCTTGACGCCAACTTCTGCACTGCTTCCGTAAAGCAAAGGTCTGACATATAATGTTGCTCCTGATCCGTATGGCGGAATGAACTTCCTGTTCAGGTTAATCACTTTAAAAATCGCCTCTTTGAACTTCTCAACCGGGAATTGTGCCATCTTAATTCCCTCAGCAGACAGCAGCATTCGTTTTGCGTTCTCTTCCCATCGGAACAATCTTACTTTTCCGTCTCTCCCCATATAGGCCTTAAGACCTTCAAAAGCCTCCTGCCCATAATGCAGCCCTGTGGCTGCTATATGAACATCAATGTATTCAGATGCTGAAATATCGAGCTTGCCCCAATTGCCATCCTTGTAAACACAGCGTACATTATAATCAGTTTTTATATAACCAAATGGAAGATTTTTCCAGTCAAGCGTTTCCATAGAATATCCTCTTTTTAAATTTGCGTTAAAAGTACATTTTTATAATTTATCCTGATCCAAAATCGGTGATGAATTTGGACTATTGTTTTTAATTTCCAGTGTTTTAATCTGATCTTCCACCTCAACATTTCTTAGAATCTTTGCGGTTTCAGTAATAAAAAAATGTTCATTGAGTAATTTTTTCTGACTGATTATCCATTCCTCATCATTGTAAACGGTTCCATGTGCAGCAAGCTCTCTTCTTAATTTTTCAGTCTGCATAGGATAGTCAACTCTTCCCATATATTCGTACCTGGCATCATGAAGTATTCTGTCTTCATTGCTTTCAATCACATTCATAAATGAGTTGGTGATTATCTTTTTTGTTATCTCAATATTCTCCTGGCTGAAACCATGCCTTGAAAGGATCTCCTCAACATGTCTGCCGGCACCCTCTTCAGGTTTCTGATAGTCCTTGATATAACCAGTCAGAAGGAATGTGGCAGCTAGTTTAAGATTTATTAATTCCTCATCACCGGTTTTCTCGGCTTGTGCAAGCAGGTCAACCTGGTTGCAGATATGTTTAAACATCTGTGCATTATTGAAATAGAGATTTTCCGGCGCCTCGTTTTCAAACATTTTTGCAACAAGCTCCTCAATATCCTCAAGCTTTAACATCTGCAGCTTTATCTTAAATCTTCTGTTGGGACCTCCGCCCTCGTCACATAACTCCGGGATTATGTCCTGAACAAAGTACATTTCAAGTTCCCCCTTGTACTTCACAGGCATCTTTCCTCTGTACTCGCAATTAAAAAAGTCTTTTACAAATTCATATGTTGTACCTGAAATGTTGATCTTTCCTGCCTCTCCCGATGATTCCATACGACTGGCAGTATTTACAGTGTCTCCCCATATGTCATATGTCAGTTTCTTCTGTCCTACTACTCCTGCAACCACTGTTCCGGTATGAATACCGATCCTGATATCCCAGTACTTCATTCCCTCGATGTCCGAACTCTCTTTCATTCTGATCATATAACTCCTCATCTCAAGAGCAGCCAGGATAACCTCAACAGGATTGGTTCTGTTCTTTTCAGGGATTCCGCCTGCACACATATATGCATCACCAATTGTCTTTATCTTTTCAATACCATATTTCTCCACAACCGAGTCAAAAGTGAAAAAGAACTTATCAAGTTCGTCGATAAGCACTTCCGGATTCATCTCTTCAGCAATTTTTGTAAAGCCTTGTATATCAGAAAAAAGAACTGTTACAAAATTATATTTGATTTTAGTTGCCTTGCCTTTTGACATCAGCTCATCAGCTGTATTCTTTGGAAGGAGATTTGCCAGCAGTGCTTCTGTCTTCTCCTTTTCAATTACAAGTTCTTCGGTTCTTTCATTGATGATCTGTTCAAGATGGTATTGTCTCTGGGCAAAGCGATAGTTCAACTGATTATAAAAAACCCAGAATATTATCAGAATTAATATTATGAATCCAATTGCAGTTAGAATTAGCGTATATGACATACCTCTACCCGGGCTTTTAACTTATCAAAAGTAGCACATAAATAAGATTGGTCAAAAGGAAAGCTCATTTTTGAGTATTTTTACCTGCAAAAAGTATCGAAAAAATGAAGTTAGTATTTGCATCCAATAATGATCATAAGATAAGGGAAATCAGAACTATTCTGGACAGTAGCATTGCTCTCCTTAGTCTTCAGGATATTAATATTGTTGAAGATATTCCTGAGGAAGAACCTGACCTTGAAGGCAATGCTCTTGCCAAGGCAAGATACATTCATAAAATTACAGGGACAAACGTCTTTGCTGACGATACCGGTCTTGAAGTTGATGCACTGGGTGGTCTGCCGGGAGTAAAATCCGCCAGGTTTGCAGGAGAAAACAAGGATTTCTCTGCCAACATTGACAAGCTGCTTAAAATGCTTGGATCAAAAACTAATCGGAGTGCACGTTTCAGAACTGTTATTGCTCTTATCTGGAATAACCAGGAGTATCTCTTTGAAGGTATTGTTGAAGGAATAATTATAGATGAAAGAAGAGGAACAGAAGGGTTTGGCTATGACCCTGTATTTATACCTGAAGGAAAAACCAGAACATTTGCCGAGATGACCCTGTCAGAAAAAAACATGATCTCACACAGGGCCAGGGCACTTGAAAAACTCAGGAAATTTCTGCCGGAGCTTATTCAGACCAGCAATAAACAACCCTGATTTTTGTTTATATCCCTATGAGGCGGATAATATCCATATTCACACTTATATATTCATTTATCTGTTTACCGGGACAAACACCTGTAGGAAGCTGGTCCGATCATCTGGTTTATAATACTGCTGTTGATATTTGCGCATCATCAGATGAGATATATGCCTCTACAGGATTATCAGTTCTTGTATTCAACAGGAATTATGATGAACTGAAAAAAATGTCAACCATAAATGGTCTTTCCGAGACCGGAATAAGTGCAATTAACTGGTCAGAAGAAAACAAGACTCTGGTAATAGCCTACATTACGACCAATATCGACCTTGTAAAGAATAACATCATATACAACATTCCTGATATCAGCAGGAAATATATTCCCGGGAAAAAAGAGGTTAACAGGATAAGGATTCATGGTAATTATGCTTATCTCGCCTGCAGCTTTGGAATTGTTCTAATCGACCTTGTTAAAAAAGAGATTTATGATACATGGAAACCAGGATCAGGTTCAGGATCTGCTGAAGTATGGGATCTTACATTCGGTGACGGAAGAATATTTGCAGCTACCGGTGAAGGTGTCTTTGTTGCCGATCTCTCAAATACCGGACTCGCTTATTATGGCAACTGGACTCTCCTGTCAGGATTTCCAGATCCTTCGGGCAGGTATACCACGGTTGTATGGTCGGGTGGTAAACTCTATGCCAATCAATCTGTAAGCAACGCTGCAGGCGATTATGTATATTCCTATGACGGAACAGCAACACAATTTTCATATAGTCCGGGTGTTATCAACAACTCCTTCGACCCGGCTTCTGACGGATTTATTATTACTTCTTCATCATCTGTAAAACATTATGACACTGATGGATCTCTGATCAGGACCATTGATGATGCCGTGTGGCCGAATCCCTCATTCTCAAAGGCTGTCAGCAGTAACGGCGAGATATGGATAGCCGACAGGTCATCGGGGATGATAAGGTTCAGGGGTTCCAATGACCTTACAGGATTTTCCCTTCCCGGGCCTGTCACCAATGCGGCATTTAATATCACCTCTGTCGATGGTAAAACAGCCATTTCAGCAGGAGGAACTGATGTCTCCTGGAATAATTTATGGAGATCTCTTCAGGTCTCAGTTCATGAAGATTCAAAATGGTCAGGTATTTCATCTACTTCGGCATATGACGGAATAAGAACAATTATTGATCGTGGTGACAGGGAACATATGTTTGTTGCTTCATGGGGGGGAGGTTTGCTGGAATATAATAACAATGAACTTGTTAAGCAATATTCTTACACAAATTCTCCGCTCCAGACAATCATCCCCGGAAGACCTTATGTAAGGATCTGTGGTCTTGCCATGGATAACGATAAAAATCTCTGGATCACCCAGTCAGAAGTACAGGGAAGCATGAAAGTCCTTAAACCAGATGGCACCTGGATTGTTAATCCTTTAACAATTGATGCCCAGATGATAGGAGATCTGATAATTACCAGGGCCGGTCATAAATGGATCATACTGCCAAGAGGTAACGGTCTTTTTGTTTTTGATGATAATCATACTCCGGAGAATTTTACTGATGACAGGTTTAAGAAGATGCTGATAGAAGAGTCAGATGGCGGCATTGTTGCTTATGTCTATTCCATTGCTGAAGACCTGGAAGGAAATATTTGGGTAGGAACTGACCAGGGACCTCTTGTGTACTACAATCCGGAAAGAATTTTCAGTGAGAACCTGAAAGCCTTTCGGGTCAGGATACCCCGTAACGATGGAAGTAATATTTATGACTACCTTCTTTACACCGAAACTATTAATTCTATTGCCGTCGACGGTGCAAACAGGAAATGGCTCGGGACTGCGAATGCCGGAGCTTACCTTATGTCAGCTGACGGTACTACTGAGATTAGAAAATATACCCAGGAAAACAGTCCCTTATTTTCAAATAATATTGTCTCTCTCGCTGTAGATAATAAAACCGGGGAAGTATGGTTTGGCACCTCAAAAGGAGTACAGTCTGTCAGGGGCGATGCTATTGAAGGGCTGGAAAAGTTTGGAAAGGTTTATGCTTTTCCAAATCCTGTCAGACAGGAATTTTCAGGATCGCTTACAGTAACCGGGTTAATGCGTGATTCCAGGGTAAAGATTACAGATGTAAGCGGCAACCTTGTATATGAAACGGAATCAACAGGAGGTATGGCCACATGGGATTTGAATACATATAATGGAAGAAGGGTGACGACAGGAGTTTATCTCATCTTTTGCTCAGGTAATGCTGGTGCTGAGTCGTGCGTAATAAAAGTCCTGGTAATAAAATGATCTTTCCTAATCGGTTATCAGGCTCTGGATCCTTTCTATCTGCTGCTGTTTATTCACCTCTCTCAGGCTCCTTGCTGTACCTGTAAAATACTGGTGACCTGAAATGAATTTTACCTGAAGCTTATTCCAGTCATTGAGAGAACCTATTTTGTTCTGAGCCTTCAATTCCTCGTACAGGGTATTTGAGACCGGAATAAAATCACTTCTTCCCAGGTAATCAAGGTCAGAGTCGCAAATGATATTCTCAAGCAGATCAGTTGGTTTAGGAGGCAGCTTGGTAGCCATGATAATTGAACAGATCCTTTCTATTTGTTCTGGTGTGTAATTATATTTCGGGAGCATTTCCCTCGCCAGCTGTGTACCATGAAATTCGTGGTTATCATAAGCTATAGTATGACCTGCATCATGGAAAAGGCCTGCAGTCTTCAGCAGTAGTATCTCCTCATCTGTACATCCTTCCCCCCACCCTATAAGTTCCACTTCCGTAACAACATCAACAGTATGTTTAACATTATGATAATAAAGGTATTCAGGAAGTTCCTTCTCAAGCTTGTCCAGGATAATTTCCTGTATATCCGTAAACTGGATAAGCCCGAATTTGACCCTGAAGGCTTCATTTGGTAGCCTCCCTTCACCATCTGCAGAAAACTCCGGTTTCAGTCCCTTAACGCGGTACATCTGAAGATCTCCCTTGTATTTAACAGGTAACTTTCCAAAATATTCACAATCAAAGAACTCTTTTACCAGTTCATAGGTCATGACAGAAATAAGGATAGTTCCCTTTTCTGATACAGCTTCCACCCTGCTGGCTGTATTTACAGTATCGCCTTTAATATCATAATTTACCTTCTTCTTGCCAGAAATGCTGGCAGTAACAGGTCCGGTGTGTATTCCGATCTTTAGATCCCATATCGCTTTACCTCCGCCTCTTCTGTCATGTTCAAATTTTTCAAGGAAATTTCTCATTTCCATG
This sequence comes from uncultured Rikenellaceae bacterium, assembly GCA_964387565.1. Taxonomy (GTDB): domain Bacteria; phylum Bacteroidota; class Bacteroidia; order Bacteroidales; family VadinHA17; genus LD21. Next base: position 12,234 of record CAYLYN010000036.1, read on the forward strand.
GCAGCCATCACAACATCTATTGGATTGGTGATATTCTTAACAGGAATTCCTCCGGCACACATATAGGTATCGCCAATTGTCTTAATCTTTTCAATCTTATATCTGGCTACAATCGCATCGAACTCATAAAGGATCTCATCAAGTTCATCCATTATTGTTGATGAATCCATCCCCTCGACAAGCTTTGAGAAACCATGAATGTCAGCAAAGAGAACAGTTGCCATGTTGAACTTAAGGGAACTCTCCTTCTTCTCTGCCGCAACCTCCTTCATGCCATCCGGGGTTACCTTTTCATAGAGAGCCTTAATCTTCTCATAATCCCTGGTAAGCTTATCGTTCTGCTTCTCCAGTTTTTTGATCTGATCCTCCAGTTCCTGGTTCTGTTTTGCCAGACGCGCAATACGTTTTACAAGCTCCTCATTATTTATTCCTGTCATCTCACAGACATTTGATCAGTAAATATAATAAATTTGAAAGAAAAACGTGATCGAAAAAACCAGGGGCATAGTACTGAACCAGATAAAATATACCGATTCAGGTATTGTTGCCAGGCTCTATACAAGAGAATTCGGAAGGATTTCCTTTATGATAAAAGGTATGAGGAACAGGAAATCGGGAAAACATAATATCCTGTTTCAACCACTTTTCATCCTTGATCTTGAAATATATTATAAGGCATCCCGGGAAATGCAGACAATAAAAGAATTTTCAGTAGCATTCACTCCATTTGATATATACTCTGATATATACAAGAGCAGCGTGGCGATATTCCTTGGTGAAGTACTGACCTCAGTATTGAAGGAGGAAAGCCCCAATGAGGATCTTTTCAGTTTCGTGGAAAAGTCGATAAGGTATTTCGAAACCAGCACGGATGGATATGCTAATTTCCACCTTGCATTTCTTGCAGGATTAAGCAGTTATCTGGGATTTGAACCCGGACAAAAATACAGGAATGAGGAGATTTTTTTTGATATGAAGAATGGGAAATTTGTTTCATTGCCTCCAGTACATGGCCAGTATTCTAATCCTGAGAACTCAGCTATCCTTGCCCGGCTGTTTGCCTCCTCATTTGAAAGTGCAAAAAATATCCCGCTTTCAGGCATTCAGCGAAATGAGGTACTGGATGATCTTCTGAATTATTTTTATTTACATCTTCCGGGTCTTACAAGGATAAAATCACTTGATGTTCTTAAGGAGGTTTTCAGCCAGCCTTAATTTTAGCGCAATTCTTTTTTAACTATCTTTAAAACCAAACTGATCCTATATGGCTATTATTCCCTCTATCGTGAGCTGGCTTAATTCAAAACGTATTGATCAGATCGAACTGTTTAAAAAATATCCTGTTGAAACTCAGAAAGAAATAATATACAAACTACTTGCAAAAGCAGCTACAACTGAGTGGGGTATCAAATATAACTATTCATCAATAACAACTATTTCTGATTACCAGAACAGGGTCCCGGTACAAACCTATGAGGATATTATACCATTTGTCGAAAGGTTAAGGAAAGGTGAATCAAATCTTCTCTGGCCGGGAGAAATTAAGTGGTTCGCCAAATCATCGGGAACAACATCTTCGAAAAGCAAATTTATCCCTATGAGTTCTGATGCTCTTGAACACTGCCATTACAGGGCAGCAAAAGATATACTGATCATCTATACCATGCTCCATCCGGAGACAGGGATATTTTCGGGTAAAAGCCTTACTCTCGGCGGAAGTCATAAAATTGACCAGTTCAGTAACGATTTGCTATATGGTGATCTGTCAGCCATCCTTATCGAAAACGCGCCTTTCTGGGTGGATATTATAAGGACACCTAAGACTAAAATAGCTCTGCTTGAAGATTTCGAAGAGAAGCTCAATATGATAACCAGGACCACAGTAAACGAGAATGTCACAAATATTGCCGGGGTGCCATCATGGTATCTTGTTCTGATCAAGCAGGTTCTTGCCTATACAGGAAAGTCAAACCTGCTTGATGTATGGCCTAATCTTGAGGTCTTTTTTCATGGTGGTGTCAGTTTCACTCCTTACCGCGATCAGTTCAGGAGCCTGATAAAAGGAGAACAGATGAATTATATGGAAACATATAATGCCTCTGAAGGATTCTTCGGTCTGCAGGATGATCCCTCCGGAACAGATATGCTGCTTATGCTCGATTATGGTATATTTTATGAATTCATCCCGGTTGAGAAGATGAGCAGTGGTACTGCACCTGCACTAACCCTGGGAGAAGTTGAAAAAGATGTTAACTATGCAATTGTGATCTCCACCAATGGCGGTCTGTGGAGATATATGATGGGAGATACTGTGATATTCACCAGCCTCAATCCATACAGATTCAGGATCTCAGGCCGTACAAAACATTATATAAATGTATTTGGCGAAGAGGTAATTGTTGATAATGCAGAAAAGGCACTCGATACAGCATGCAAAAAAACAGGAGCCCTGATAAGAGATTATACTGCCGGTCCGGTATTTATGAGTACTACAGAAAAAGGCTCCCATGAATGGCTGATTGAGTTTGATAAAGAACCATCAGATATGAATCTCTTTACCGGGGCTCTTGATGAGGCTCTGAAATCTGTGAACTCTGACTATGAAGCAAAAAGGCATAAGGATCTGAACCTTGTCAGACCTGTTGTAAGATCTCTGCCTGGGGAGTCATTTAACAAATGGCTCATTTCAAAAAATAAATTCGGTGGCCAGAACAAGGTTCCAAGGCTGTCTAACTCAAGACAATACCTGGAAGAGCTTTATATTATTGCCGGAATTACAGATCAGCAGAATACCTGAATATCAGGCAAAACCATATTCTGTATACACATATTGTTTCTTTTCACTTCATTAAATATTTTTTAATTTTAGGCACTCCAAACTTTAGCTCACTCTAGGCACTTTTTATTACATTTATACCGTAATTAATTTTACCGATTATGCATATAGCTATTGCAGGAAACATAGGCTCCGGAAAAACCACCCTGGCTGGTTTGTTAGCCAAACACTACGGCTGGACACCACATTATGAGGATGTTGATGACAATCCATACCTGAATGATTTTTACGAAGACATGCAGCGGTGGTCATTCAACCTGCAGATCTATTTTCTTAATTCGCGTTTCAGCCAGATTCTTGAAATCCACAAATCAGATAAAACAATTATACAGGACAGGACAATATATGAGGATGCATATATTTTCGCTCCAAATCTTCATTCGATGGGTCTAATGTCAACCCGCGACTTTGATAACTACTCCACTCTGTTCAGGATGATGAGTTCACTTATACAACCACCGGATCTGCTACTGTACCTCCGTGCATCTGTCCCTACACTGGTAAACCAGATACAGAAAAGAGGACGGGAATACGAGAGTTCAATCAGGATAGATTACCTGAAAAGACTGAACGAAAGATATGAAGCCTGGATGGAGACTTATAATCTGGGAAAGGTCCTTATCGTTGAAGCAGATCACTATAATTTCCCCAATAATAAGGACCATCTGAGTGAAGTTATTGACAAGATCAATGCCGAACTTCACGGATTATTCTGAACCTGTTAATTTGCTACTGCTTCTTTCTTAGGTGTCAGGTAAACCTCAACATAATTATCAGTATTCAGATACCTTTTTGCAATAGCTTTTATTTTCTTCACTGTCATTGAATTGACAAGTGATCTATATTCATCAAGTGATAGTATTTTGCTCCCGTTAATGTAATGATTCTGAAGGTAACCGAGCCAGAATCCATTCTCCTTTACCTGGGTTTCCCTCTCTCTTATCATTGTCTCTTTCACTTTATTAAGATCAGCTTCCTCAGGTCCGTCAGTCTTGATTTTATTCATCTCGTCAATAACTGTTTGGGCTAATTTCTCAAGATTCTCCGGTTTGCATCCCCACTGCGATGAAATTGTATAAGATGGTCGCGGAAGCTTAGAAGCGCCTCCGTCAAAGCTGACTCCGTAAACTCCACCCTGATCTTCCCGCATAGATTCCCTCAGCCTGATCTCAAGGATACTCATAAGCAGAGCAAATCCCTGCCTGTCTTCAGTCTTCCATCTGAAGTCGCCTTTCCAAACCATGGCGACCTGGCTCTGAGGTTCTGAATTCTCCGGAATTTCAACCTTCTTAATGCCTTCCGGAAATCCCGGGGTCAGATCTTTCCATGTCTCAGATCTACTTATCGAAGGAAGACCACCGATATATTTTTCAAGCAAGGGTATAATCTCTTCAGTTTTGAAATTGCCGATCATTATATAGGTAAAATCGCTTGCGTCGGCAAACCGGTCCCTGAAAATATCCATTATCCGGTCGAGACTGACCGACTCCAGTTGAGCATCCGAAGGAATTGATATCACCCTTGGAGAATTCATCGATATGATCTTTGAAAGGGTATCCTGGAAAATAACCCTGGGAACTGATCTCATAGGCTTTATCATGTTCTTCATCCGTGAGATAAATGAATTAAACGCATCCTCATCTCTTCTGGTTTTGGTAAAATAGAGATAGTTTAGCTGGAGCATTGTCTCAAGATCTTTAGGTGTACAACTGCCGTTTACTCCTTCACGCAGATCATTTATATATGGAGACAGCTGGGCAGTATTGCCTGACAGCTTTTTCTGAAGTCCTGTTAAATCATACTCACCTATTCCACTTTGGGAAATGATCGTGGAAGCAAGTGATGCTGACATTACGTCACCATCGGGATATAACGAAATCCCTCCCGGACTGAATGCAGTCATAACTATCTCATCATTCTTGAATTCAGTGGGTTTAAGAATCATCCGAACTCCGTTGCCAAACAGAAGCTCTGAAAAACCAAATGCTGAATTATCGGTTCGCTTAACTATCTTTGATGGAACAGGAATTTCCGACAGAAGCGGAGCTTCGGTCACGTCATCCACATAGGCTTCAACATCCTTTGTTCGGGCCGAATTAATTATTTCAGCAACCTGGTCTTCTGTTGGCACACTTATTCCTTCCTTTTCCTGGGCAGTTATCAGTGCAATAATGTTCTTACCTCCTGTCCACTTTTTCCCAAGTTGATTTACCTCTTCAAGGTTTATCCCCGGCAGAAGTTCTTTTACAAGCTCATATTCCTTCTGATAACCAGGTATTGATTCTCTATCAAGATAGTTCCTGATATATTCATCAGCATATGTTCCCGATTCGACTTTGTCAGCTTCTTTCGCTCCATTCTCATACATCGTGAGAACATCCATCTTTTGTCTTTCAAGCTCTGTAACGGTGAATCCGAACTGACGGACTTTCTCATTCTCAGCCATTACAGCCTCAATGCTCTCCGTAAGCATGTTTTCCTTGGCAGCTGCATAAAGTGAATAAACATCTACCGATCGCCCTATGAAATCACCGTATGCTGCTCCTGCATACAGGAAAGGAGCATCGGGTTTCATTGTCAGTTCCTGGAATCTTTTGTTCAGCATTCCGATAAAAAGGTATCTGATCTGGCTGTTCCTGTAATCACCATATGTTACCTGGTCCGATTTCGGCTGTTTGAACATTATCTGAGCATTGTATCCCGAAGCTTCCTTATCAGTTACAACACTTATTAGCGGTTCGTCATTCTCAGGTACAGGATACTCTTTTCTGGGTTTTGGATTTACAGAAGCAGGAATCCTGCCGAAATACTCTTTCACCTTATCTTCAGCCAGCTGCGGATCCATATCGCCTACAACAATAACTGCCATAAGATCAGGTCTGTACCAGGTTGAATAAAAGCTTCTGAGTGTGTCATAAGGGAAACTCTCCAGAATTTCCACCTTTCCGATCGGCAGTCTTTCGGCATACCTTGAATTCTTAAGAAGAACCGGCAGATACTTTTGCATCATCCTCTCATCTGCACCAAGACCCATTCTCCATTCTTCAATTATCACATTCCGTTCTTTATCTATCTCAACATCATCAAGGCTTACCTGGTGAGCCCAGTCTTCCAATACCTGAAAACCTTCGTTTACCGATTCAGGTTTATCGGCAGGAACCTTTAGCATATATACTGTCTGATCAAAACCGGTATAGGCATTTATCTCCTCCCCGAATTTCATCCCCATCTCTTCAAGCATATCTATCATCCTGTTACTCGGGAAATTCTTTGTCCCGTTGAAACACATATGTTCACAGAAATGAGCCAGGCCTGACTGGCTATCGCTTTCGCATATAGATCCTGCATTGATGGCAAGTCTGAGCTCAATTCTCTTCTCAGGCTTCTTATTGTACTTGATATAGTAGGTCAACCCGTTTTCGAGCCTGCCAATTCGTATATTGGGATCTGGAGGTATAGGAGCATTCAAGTCCTTGATCTGACCCGGCAATGTACCGGAAATAATTACTGACAGCAGTAATATGAAGATGGATCTTCTGATTCTTTTCATCATTGTATGATTAGTTATACCGTAGTTCCTGAATAACATTACTTAAGACACTTTGTTTATTGCAGCTATGATCTCCAGACAGACATCAGACCAATAAAGTAAAATTAATCAATTATTCAATTATTGACAAAACTGCCTGATAAATAAAAGTCATCAGGTCCGACCTATTTCCTGATCTGTTTCCTTACTGATGCAACTGAGAATTTGCTGTTAAAGGTATCATAAAGTATTCCTGTTTCCGAGCAGATAACTATATTGTAGGTAGTATCCGACAACTCTCCAAGATAGAAGCTGGCATTTGCTGAAATGGTATCTCCCGGATTAATACAGGAAACAGAATCCGGCAATTGCAAAAACCATCTTTCCTCTCTTTTGCCATTATTGAAAAAGCCGATCTGGAAGGTAACAGGAAATTCAGGATGCTTAAGATCCAGTTTGTATGGATAGGGATTGAAAATATCAATCCGGAATGAGTTCCGGCTGTTCTCAGTGAAATTATAGTGCTTTTCAGGAAGGATGACGCATTCTTTCTGTAAAGACTGAAAATCACTGTATACCTTCATATAAACCGAATCACCATTGAAAAAGAAATATTTCCTGAAATTACTCTCCATAAATGGAGTGGGCCAGTGTGGAACGTAAAGGACTTCCTTACCATGGATCTTTTCTTCGAAATCCCATAAGTCATACTGTGTTCTCCTGTAGTTAAGGTTGTTAAGTGAATGGGAAAATTTACCTGTATAAAAAGTATAAACAGATGGATCCTGGTATGAATTAGTAAATACTACCGGCCTCTCTCCCGCAACTTCAGATATCTCTTTAACCTTCCTGCTGTAATCATGAAATTCCTCCTTCAGGAATGAAACCGGGAGGAAATCAAATGCAAGGGCAGACCTGACGATCAGGAATATAGGTATCAGGACGTAAGCTCCCCATTTAATACTACTTCCGACAACCGGCTTAAAATCAACCGATCTGAAAACAATAATGATAACAGGAATTGCCATCAGGGAGGTCCACTGAGGCTGCACCCTGTACCTCAGGCTTGAAAGAAGGAAAAAAATCATAAACCCGTAGAATATAAAACGGAGCGCCCTGTCAAATTTGGTTTTGGTCTTTATCCTGAATGTAATCCATACAGACAGAGGGAGAATTAAAGGATTCTGAATAGCCAGCAGGTTTCCGAGATATTCAGGTATATTCTCCGGATTGAGACCTGACACTCTGTCGACAAGATGATACCTGAATGAGGGAAAATCATTCTCAAACTGCCAGTAAATATGTGGAATATAAAGGATCAGGGCCAGAAATGATGCAAGGTAGAAGAGTGGCTTTTTGAGCAATGAAGGATCGGCAAGAATAACAAAAATAATGAGAAGTGCAGCATGATATTTACTGTACATCATTGCTGCCATAGTTATTCCCATAAATACAGATATATTCCAGGATTCTTTGTCAAGGAATTTTTTATATGCCAGGAGGAATAGAAGTGAAAAGAAGATCAGTGGTGAGTCGGGTGTGGCTATAAATCCATAAATATTAAATACCGGAAGTATTACTGCCAGAAGCATGAAGTACTTCAGGTTTGCTTCCTTAAAGTCTGGATCATCAATAAGCCTCCATATAATGATCAGTGAGCCTGCCATAAATATGACTGTAAGTAACCTCACTCCCAGTTCATTATGAAAAAGCTGATACCCGGCCCCTATCATATATGCTATCATTGGAGGATGATCAAAATAGCCCCATGCCGGGTATTGTGAATACATCCAGTAGTAGGCTTCGTCATTATTAAGATCGGTGAAACCTGCCTGCAGAAGATTGAATATCAGCCAGAGGATCAGAAAAATTTTAAAGGCCGGGGAATAGTTATAATTTGTAGTATTTCCCATTGATGTAGTATTACAAAATTCAGTCCTTATTAAATTCCTGGTTAAAAGCTGCTATGATCCCTTTTCGTGTTATCAGACCTATCATCTGATCAGGATTTTCCCTTTCAACAACAGGAATTCTACCGATATCTTTCTCTCCGAACTTCAGAAGAGCCTCCTTGAGTGTTTCATCAGGATAACAACAGATAATATCTGTAGACATAATTTCTGAAACAAGATTTTCTGCCCGCCCCGAATTTAAAGCTTTATTAATATCCTGCTGTGTCACAATTCCTGCAAGCCTTCCTTCGCTGTTAAGAACTGGAAATCCCCTGTGAGTAGTCGATTTGATCATTAACCCGGCATTTCTGACAGTCGTTGTATCGGTTACTGTAATTACTTTCCTGAACATTACTTCAGAAACCAGTATTTTTTCAGTCATATCCTCTCGGTTTATTTTTAGGATATCAATGCCTCTCCTTCTCAGTTTAAGAGTATAAATGGAATCCCTCGATATTCCTTTTAAAACAAGTGTGGAAATAACGCATGATATCAATAAAGGTAGTATGATCTTATAATCACTTGTCATCTCAAATAGTATCAGCATCGCTGATATCGGTGCCTGTCCGGCACCTGCAAATACGGCTGCCATTCCTACAAGGGCAAAAGCTCCTGTCGTAAAAGGAATTGAAGGAAAAAGGAACTGAAGGAGGTAACCGAATGAGCTTCCAAGCATGGCACCTATGAAGAGTGAAGGAGCAAAAACACCTCCTGAACCTCCTGATCCAAGAGTGATTGATGTCGCCACTATTTTCAGACCCAGCAGGCCCAGCACTACACCAAAAGCAAGCTGATTATTCAAAGAACTTTCTATCGATTCATAGCCAACACCAAAGACCTGAGGAAAAAACAGCCCTATAATTCCCAGCATAAGGCCGCCTATGGCAGGCTTAAGGTATGGTGGAATCTTAACAGCGTCAAAAAGATCTTCAGTCTTATATAATGATTTAATAAAAATCCAGGCTGTAAGAGCTGCAAGCAGACCAAGCACAAAATAGAAGAGTATGTCCCAACCGCCAATTATCTCGTATGGAGGAGTGATAAATGCCGGATTGTTGCCCAGGAAAGTTCTTGATATTACGGTTGCAGTAACAGCTGAAAGAACTACCGAAGAAAAATAACGCGTGCCGTACTCCCTTAATATTACTTCGAGACCAAAGAAGATACCGGCAAGCGGAGCATTAAATGTAGCTGCAATACCCCCGGCTGCTCCGCAGGCGATAAGAATTTTCCTTTTATCCTCAGAAAGCCTGAAGATCTGCCCCAGAGTGGATCCCATAGCAGAACTTATCTGAACTATAGGTCCTTCCCGTCCTACGGATCCGCCTGAACCTATACATATAGCTGAAACAAGTGCTTTCATCGCCGCAACCCTCGGCCTTATTCTGCTTCCGCCGGTGGCAACGGCAAGCATCACCTCCGGTACTCCGTGACCTTTTGTCTCACTTGCAAAAAAGTAAACAAGCACTCCTACCAGAAGACCTCCCACAGCAGGTATTATCAACACATAATAAGAGCCCATGAAAGAAAGCAGATCCTCCCCTCCTGTAAAGAATATATTCTTGAAAAAAGATATCAGCCATCTGAAAAAAATTGCACCAAACCCTGATCCCACTCCTATGATAGTTGAAAAAAGAAGGAGAAAAATACCCTCAGATGTCTGCAGTTGAAATAATGCCAATCTGAGGTATCTTTTTACCTCCGCTGCAAGCGTACTAATCCATGATCCCAAAATTTCAAATGCTATCCCCAGTTTTTTCTTAAGACGGTCTATCATTATTAAATTCTTAGTACAAATCCATGAGGCGGACCTGGAGTTCTGTGAATAAGGTTTAAAGTTATAAGAAAATAATTAAATGCATTTGAAGAATAATTATAATTGATTTTCTGAACTCCGCCTATGAATTAATCAATGAAATTTTACGTAATTTATGAACTACTTTAAAACATGCATTACTCAATTATAACGGTTTAGATTTATTTCCATGAAAGTACATCCCATTCTAACCCATTTTATCGGTTTGCTCTCTTTTACTACAGTGAATCTCTATTCTGCAACTTTAATCAGCCCATATGCCGAAGAGTTAAAAATATCTTCCTGCGAACAAACTATTAACGAAATAAGTGATTATACAAAGTTCACGGAAAAACCCAAAACCTGGAAATACGGGCTCTATAACCAGGTCTGTTCCGGAGTAAATATTCATTTTGTGAGGGGTCATGAAGCAGACCTGGATATGATTGCTGCTGCAGGATTAAAGTTTATACGGATGGATTTTGTATGGCATCATATTGAAGAATCCAGGGGAGTTTTTGACTGGTCTGCTTATGATGAACTTACTGCCAACCTGAAAAAGCGGGGACTGTCGGCAATATATATTCTGGATTATTCAAATCCGCTTTATGAGGAAGAGGTTGAATCAAAAGATCCAATTACAGGTGAAATACAAAGAGGAACGGCTGCACCCCGCAAGCCTGAAACAATAGCTGCATTTGCACATTGGGCAGCTTCAGCCGCTGAACATTTTAAGGAAAGTAATATTATCTGGGAAATATGGAATGAACCTAACATAACTTTCTGGAAACCTGAACCGGATGTGACAAAATATAACGCTCTGGCAGCAGCAGCCTGTAAGGCAATTAAGTCTGTTGATCCGAACTCATTTATAATAGGCCCGGCAACCTCTCAGATACCGCTGGCTTTTATTGAATCATTTCTGTCATCAGGGATCATTGAATACCTCGATGGAGTGAGCATTCATCCTTATCGTGAATACAGTAAATCTCCCGAAACTGCAATTGATGATTACAGGAAAGTTAGTGCTCTGATCGCCAAATATGCACCTGCCCGGAAAAAAGATATCCCGATCATCAGCAGTGAATGGGGCTATTCTTCAGCCACAAAAGGACTCTCCGAAGATACCCAGGCGGAGTATATTGTCAGAATGCAGCTTATTAATATGATGTATGGCATCCCTCTCTCAATATGGTACGACTGGAAGAATGATGGGACCGAACCCGGGAACTTTGAACATAATTGCGGTACAGTAACATATGACCTGAAACCGAAACCGGCGTACACATCTGTTAAAACAATGAATACCCAGTTGAATGGCTTCACATTTGTTAAGAGATTTGATGTTAAAGATGCAAATGACTATTTACTGCTTTTCAGAAATGGTAATGGCAGATATAAAATCACTGCATGGACATCAGATTCAGCACATTCCTATGAAATAGAAAACAAAATACCAAAAGTTACTGAATGTATTATCACTGATGGCAAAGGAAGCCCGTTAAGAACAAAAACCGATAAGAATAAGCTTGTTATTGAAATGGAAGAGCTTCCTCAGTATATTTTACTCCCTGTTGGCTTCACTCCGAGATAAGATCTGCATGGGGGTCTTATTTATTCACTAAACTGCCAGGAAGTTCCTTCTGCTATAAAAACTCAACCACTTCCTCCAGTGATTTTCTTTTTTTATTATGAGTCTTTTTATAACCGGATCTGGGATAGCCAAGTGGTATCATTCCATATATAACCTGCCCTTCAGCAGGATTAATCACTTCACTCAGGCCTGCAGGATCATAAGCTGCGATCCAGCATGCACCAACTCCTTCATTTTCAGCAGCGAGTAGGATATGAGTCATGGCTATTGTCACATCTGTTTCAACCGAGTTGTATCCGTCATAACCACGAATCCATGCATTTTCCTTTAATCCTGTAGCAATAATGATATGACGCGCATCCCTGATCCAGTCCCTTTTGTAACATTCTTTGACCTTTTCGAGCAGAGGGGAGGATGAGATTACAAGAAATTTCCATGGCTGAAGATTTTTTGCCGAGGGGGCAATTCTTCCTGCATTAAGTATCCGCTCAATTATCTCTCTGGGGACAGGCCTTTCAGGATCATAATTGCGGACACTTTCACGTGTGTTGATCAGTTCGGTGAATTCCATTTACGTCTGGTTAATTAATTTGGTCAATACAAAACTATTCATTTTTAACGGCAACCATTTATTAAAACAATTTTAACTTTGGTTAAATCTCCAAGGAAAATGAAAACAACAATGATCTTCTTGATCGCCCTGATTTGTGGAAATTTATTTCATACAGCTCAGGCAAAAAAGATTTTAGTCTCTCCTGCTAATGACCTTAATGAAATATTAAACAACTCTAAAGGAGGTGATACTGTTCTATTCATGCCTGGAACATATGAGAGTATCTCTATATCCGGTAAAAAATATTCTGAAGATAAGCCCCTGGTAATAAGGTCCTGTGAATTAAAAGTGCTTATCTCGGGAAACACTGTTTCAAAGGGGTGTTCTATGGAGCTTATAAATTGCAGCTATATTGTTATTGAAGGATTAACATTCATAAACTCGATGTGGGGGATCTATGTTAAAAGTTCTGATCATATAATTATCAGGAATAACGAAGTTTATGGAACCGGGCAGGAAGGAGTTCATATAGGAAGATCATCAAAGTATGTTGATATTATCGGGAATAAAATACACAATACAGGTCTGTTCAATTCAAAATGGGCTGAGGGTGTTTATGTGGGAAGCGGTTCCTATTCAGCTTCAAACTTCCCCGATAATTGTGAACATATATGGATTGAGGGTAATCATATCTATGAAACCGGGAATGCTGAAGGTATAAATATCAAGGGCGAAAGCTTTCATGTAACAGTCAGAAACAATAAAATACATGATATTCATCCCGGAACAAGCGAGCAGTATAACCAGGCAGGAATAACAGTAGAAGGTGCTGCAAATTCAATAGAAAACAATTACAGGCTTTCTGAAAGACGTGATGTATGGGTTGAAAATAATATTGTCTGGAATGTATCTGACGGATATTCTGACTGGAATAATGGTATTATGTTTTTCGGGACCGGAGTATATATAGTAAATAATACTATTTACAATTGTACCAACAGGGGGATCTTTGGTAATAACTGGAAAAATATAGGGCTGGAGAATTATGTTTACGGAAATACTGTTTATGATTGCAGTATTCTGATGGATATTGACAGTGAATTAAAAATCAGTACAGGTGATCCCGGGAAGAATCCGCATTCCCCGCAAAACTGGTAACTGTAATTTAAAAACAATCTGGTTAAAGTACCTGAAAAATATTAGTATACTTCAGGCAGGCACAAATAAATCCTGACAAGTATATTCAGTAATGCTACTGCTACCGGAATCAGGATTAAGTGTGAGTCCTCCTTCGTTAAAACTACGGTGGCCAAAGTTTGAGTGCGAGTTTCCCTCCTTCGCTAACACCTTCGCTTCCTTCGGCAAACTCAGGATAGCTTCGGTGTTCAAAGAAAGCTGCGGACTTCGCCCGACGTAGTCGGCTTCGTCCGACGAAGTCGGAGGGCTAAGGAGGAAAAAAGAATGAGAGTGCTCGCTCTCGAATGAGAATTGATTCAGTGTGAGTGTGAGAGTGAGTCTTGAGGAAAAAAGAATGAGAGTGCTCGCTCTCGAATGAGAATTGATTCAGTGTGAGTGTGAGAGTGAGTCTTGAGGAAAAAAGAATGAGAGTGCTCGCTCTCGCTCCCACTCTCACTCTTTTTTCAGCTCCCCAGGTAAGGCTCGAACTTACGACCTACGGATTAACAGTCCGCCGCTCTGACCAACTGAGCTACTGAGGAGTATTTCTAAATATTTTGATATTTAGAGGCACAAAAATACTCTCTTTTGATGAATTAAGCAATATATTTAACGAAATTTTTTACAATGAAAAGAGTCCTTGGAATCGGTAATGCCCTTGTTGATGTTATGACCCGGATTGACAATGATACTGTTTTGAATGAGTTTTCTCTTCCAAAAGGCAGTATGCAACTGGTAGATCAAATTAAATCTTCCGAAGTAAAAGCCGGTACTGAAAGATTTAAAAAAAGCCTGGCCTCAGGAGGATCGGCAGCCAATACAATACACGGACTGGGGATGCTTGGCCTGCAAACCGGATTTATAGGTTCAGTCGGTAAGGATGAAACAGGTGATTTCTTTGAAAAAGACATGAAAGCAGCCGGAGTGAACACCCTGCTTATCCGCCGCCAGTCAGTAACCGGTACTGCAGTTGCACTTATATCACCCGATTCGGAAAGAACCTTTGCCACTCATCTCGGAGCTGCTACCGAGCTTGTTGCCGGTGATCTGAAATCAGAATACTTTGCAGGTTATGATATACTTTATCTCGAAGGCTACCTTATTTTTAACCGCCCTCTTGTTGAGGAAGCCTGTAAGATTGCAAAAAGCAAAAAGATGAAAGTTGCCCTCGACCTCGCAAGCTATAATGTAGTCGAAGCTAAGCTGCAGGACTTCAGAGATATAGTAGAAAATTATATCGATATTATCTTCGCTAATGAAGAGGAGGCCAGGGCTTTTACGGGTAAAGCCCCTGAGGAGGCACTGTATATCTTGTCTGAAATGTGCGACATCGCTGTGGTTAAGACTGGCAGTGAAGGCTCCATCATTAAGAGAGGTGAAGAAATTATCAAAATCGGTACCATCAAAGTAACACCTCTAGATACAACCGGAGCAGGTGATCTCTACGCTTCAGGTTTTCTATATGGATATGCCATGGATTATTCCCTTGAAATATGCGGACTTTTCGGATCAGTCCTTGCCGGCAATGTTATTGAAACTATCGGGGCAAAAATGACTACAGTTACCTGGTCAGGGATAAAAAAGAGAATTGATAAAATCGTGAAGGACAATAAATAAGTATTCTATCTCAGATTACTCTCAAATAACCTGAATATCCTCTTATACTCATCGGTCCAGCTTGACGGTTCAACAAAGCCATGTCTTTCAACAGGATAAACTGCAAGTTCCCAGTTTTCTTTTCCCAGCTCAATCAGACGCTGGCTAAGCCTGACAACATCCTGGAAATGAACATTGTCATCAATCATTCCGTGGCAAATAAGAAGCGCATCCTTAAGTCCTTCAGCATAATATATCGGTGAGCTTTTAACATAAGCCAGGCTGTCACTTACAGGTGTATTCAGTATATTAGATGTGTAACCGTGATTGTAATGAGCCCAGTCAGTTACAGGCCTCAGTGCGGCTCCTGCACTGAAGGTCCCGGGTTTTGTAAAAAGAGCCATAAGTGTTATAAATCCACCGTAGGACCCCCCGTAAATACCTATCTTCCCGGGATCAATATTGTGCTCTTTAACAAGGTACCCGGCTCCGTCAACATGGTCATCCAGGTCCCTGCCACCCATATGCCTGTATATTGCAGTGCGCCAGTCTCGACCATAACCGGA
>CAYLYN010000037.1:0-27703 GCA_964387565.1 uncultured Rikenellaceae bacterium
TTTGCGGCGGAGAAATGGCAGAGCGGTCGAATGCGGCGGTCTTGAAAACCGTTGTCCTGTATCCACGGGACCGGGGGTTCGAATCCCTCTTTCTCCGCCAAGGCAATCATATCAATTCCTTCGCACCAGCGAAGGAATTTTTATTTTATGATAAAGCCGAACCAGGCTTGCCTGAGTGAGGCTTTTGAATAAAATAAAAATCAGGCGAAGCCTGGATTGATATGATTGCCTTGAAGCCCTCCCCCAAGGGATCAATGCCAAACGAAATGAGGCGGTAATCCCTTGATATCATGAACTCATCCCCCTGGCCCCCTTCTCTGCTTCGCAAAGAAGGGGAAATCACTAATCGGGCTTGTCCAAACAAGAATCTGATATAAACAAAGAACCCCCGGAGCTGATTTCCGGGGGATTTTTATTTTCTGTAAATACTACTGATGCGTTTGAATTCATATAATATAGTGCCTCGAAGTGGCACAATTTGAATAACCGTGGGTGTAAATCCTCAGAAAACTGTATACTGAATATCACAGCCCTGAAGGGGCTGAATATTAGACTGGTTTTGTGAGTTCATTATTCAAACCCTCCGGGGTTGCTAAAAGACTTTTGTCTTTACTGTGGGTTGCACCCATGGTTATTGAAATTACCCCCCCCCGCAGAGCGGGGCAGGCTCTTCGGGGTAGCAGATCAAATCAAAGAATCAATGAACGATTATATTAAATTAATTATCAAGCTTTAATAAGATTTTTTAAAGTTAACGCATCACTACTTTTCTGTAAATATTAATTTCATTAGTGTCCACTAATGATATTGTTTAAAAAGTCAATATCTGTCCTTCCCATGCAGCATATAAAAATATTATCACTTTGCATTACTAATAATCATATATTTTGTATATTCCATTTTGAAAGTGGAGTCCAGATACCACTAAAAAAAACGGGGCAGTACCGAAAAGCCTTAAGAGTAGGAAGAAATTAAAATACCTGACTTATGGGAATTGCAATTATCCTCTATCTGGCACTGATAGTGCTAATGATCGTTTCTATGTGGAAGATTTACACTAAAGCCGGTAAACCGGGTTGGGCTTGCATCATTCCGATTTACAACATCATCGTACTACTGGAAATTGTAGGAAAACCCTGGTGGTGGTTTTTACTCATGCTCCTTCCGTTTGTGAATATTGTGCTGGCAATCTGGATGCTGAATCTTTTGTCTAAAAGTTTCGGACATGATGTCGGATTCACACTTGGAATTTTATTTCTGAGTTTTATCTTCATTCCTATTCTCGGACTCGGTGAATCAAAATATGTAGGTCCTGCCGGAGCAGCCCAGGCACCTGCTGCACCGCCGGCCGCTTAAGAATAACCTGGCATTAATATATTAAGGTGTGGAAATCCGGAAAGAAGCATTCACGGGGCCACACCTTAAATTTTTCTGAACTGAACTGCCAGTCTGGATTAAAATCAGTTTAGTGTTATTGTTGAGTATTTACGATGACAGGATCAATGATTTATAATCCTTTTTGGTGTATCGCTGTATATCTTTTTCAGGGTCTGGCCGCTTAAACCAAGTCCATATAAAGGCCAGTGATAACCGAACAGGTCCGTTTCGTAGAAATGTTCATCTGATGACTCAAGTATCCTGAAAGTGACCCTGTAGATACTCTCATTAAAGGTCATATCGGTACCATATACTATCCTGTCAGCATATTTTTCAAAGAATTCACCTGCAAATTTGGGAATGGGGGCAATCTCTCCATACCTGGCAGAGCAGTCAGCATAGAGGTTCCGGTACTGATCGAAACACCTTGCAAGGTATGATAGATCAGCGCAACAGTTAAGAAGATGTGCCGCTACAAAAATTGTTTCAGGGTGCTTCTTAAGAGTGTTTTCAAACCGTTCAAGCATCTCTTCATGACTTTTACTACCATCGTCATTCCTGATATGCCAGGTAGCTGCATTCATCAGACCATCATTTTTGTTATCAATATCCTCATACATCCATTTATCCTCGGAAATATGAATATTAACAGGTACTTTCAGCTCAGCACATTTCTTAAACAGGGCATCAAAACGCGGATCATCAGGCAGCCTGATGGATCTTTCCCTTGAATTTTGATTAACTGCCTTTCCTTTGAACATGACCTCTCCTACCCCCCTGGCACCTTTCCTGACACATCGTTCAAGCTCCTTAACAGCAGCAGGCCCATAACCTGGCTCATCAAATCCTGAATAATCAAAACCGCACCAGATTTCAAACCTGTTACTATACGGAGAATAAAGTTTTAAGATTGAATCAAACCTTGCTCCTGTTGCCCCTGTAAAGACAATTGACTTTTCAATTCCGCATTCATCCATTGCAGTTATCCACCTTTTTATGTCTTCCTCATTCCTTGCATAAACATGAGTATGCATATCAATTGCCTTGTATTTAGCCTTAGTTACCTGAGTAACCGGGATCTTATAAATGGATACCGGTCTGTATTCGTTTAACAGAATTTCTTTACCTGTCTGCCCTGATAGAATAGTAGTCAGGAATATTCCCGAAACAAGAAATAAATTTCCTATGATGCGGTTAATTATATCTCTTCCGGTTATGTTGCATTTATTTTTCATTGGAAGAACATTTAAAAAATAACTGTATTAAAATTTATATTTTACGACAATCATCAATGAAGTTTTTCAACCCTTTCAATAATTTCCATACACATCCGGCCATTATGATAAGGGGCTACCCAATGACCTGCCTTGTCGCCACGACCAACCACACCATTCTCATTTGCATTTGTAAACCATCCGCCATTCTTGTGGTCAACCAGATGATCTCGTGTATAATTCCAGCAATTTATAGAATAATCAAGGAACTTCTCATTTCCTGATATCTCCCAAGCATTGAAATATCCTACTATTGTTTCAACCTGTGCCCACCAGCTGCGGTTCGTATTTACATGTCCCGTTGCAAGGTCTTTCTCATAAACGAGGCTGCCATCGGGTTGAATAGCTTCTTCAACAGTCTCAGCCATTTTGATCGAGGTCTCTTCCACTCTCTTCAGCAGCTTTTCATCATTAAGCAGAGAAGCTGCCTCATGAAGCAACCAGGAGGCTTCAATATCATGGCCATATGAGTCAACCTCTGAGGTTCTGTTCCAGTTCCTGTCCATAAAGTTGATCAGATGATAGGTGTTCTTATCAATAATCTTGTCCAGGAAGATTTCAACCATGTTCCTCAGTCGTTCTTCCATTCTGGGATCGGGCCATACACGATAAAGGCATGCGTAAGCCTCCATAAGATGCAACGAGGTATTCATTGTTTTTTCGTCTTTGTCAGATGACTCTCCTATCATTCTTTCACGAACCCTCTTCCAGTCGCGGCTGAAGACTTCAAAATAACCATTTGCCTCCCTGTCAAGAACATTCCTCTCAAAGAGTTCAAATATGGATTTCGCAGCCTCAAGAGCTTCCTGGTCTCCTGTAGCTCTTGCATACTCTGAAAGTCCGTAAATAAAAAACGCATTGGTATAAGTCTGCTTTAAAGTGTTTCTTGGTTCACCTTTTGCTGTTATGCTGAAGTAGGCACCGCCATACTCTTTGTCAATAAAATATTCAAGTATATAATCCTTAGCCCTGGTTGCCAGACGCAGATAAGAAGTATCTTTTGTGATCCTGTATGCTGATGAGTATGTCCACAATATCCTTGCATTCATAATACCTCCCTTGTCAGCATCTGCAATTACAGAATCTCTTCCGTTCACTCGTCCATAGAAGCCTCCGTTTACATTATCTACTGTTTTTGCAGACCACCATGAAAGAAGGTTACCGGTAAGGTTGGATGAAACTTCATTTTTCAAATTCTCAATTAGTTCTTTAGTTTCAGGTTTCAGGTCACTTTTACCACTTTTACAACCTGAATACACTGAAATCATCAGGACAAACAGAACAGGAAGGAATACTCTCATTTTCTTTAAGGTTTACAGAATTAATAAATAAGCATGGTGAATAAAAGATTACGGATAGCATAAAATATCCGGTGATCCATTACCAATGCAAATTACAAATAATAACCAGAAATCAAAATGTAAGTAATCTGATAATATATTATCTCCTGACGTTTCGTCTGTCGGGGAACAATGATCGCCTGCCAAATGACCTTGGACGATAGTGACCACCGCCCTGAATTTTCGGAGCTTTTACAGGGTCAAAATCAATTAAAGGAAAAGGATGGTCATTAACAACCTCTATTCTTTTTGTAATGAGCTTTTCTATATCTTTAAGATATGCCATTTCTTCAGCATCACAGAAAGATATGGCAGTACCTTTTGCTCCTGCTCTTCCTGTTCTTCCTATACGGTGGACATAGGTTTCAGAGATATTAGGGATCTCATAATTAATAACATATTCAAGGTCATCCACATCAATACCGCGTGCTGCAATATCAGTAGCCACAAGAACACGGGTTGTCTGAGCCTTAAATCCGGAGAGCGCCCGCTGCCTGGCATTCTGAGCTTTATCACCATGGATTGCTTCAGCGCTTATGTTCTTTCTTTTAAGTACTTTTGCAACCCTGTCGGCACCATATTTGGTTCTGGTAAAAACAAGTGCAGATTTTATTTTATCATCTTTTAGTAGCTCAATAAGAAGGGCGTTCTTATTCCCTTTATCGATGTAGTAGACAAACTGGTTTATGATTTCTACTGTTGAAGCAGATGGTGTAACTTCAATCTTTACAGGTTTGTAAACTATGGAACCGGCTAGCCTGACGATCGCAGGAGGCATTGTAGCTGAGAAGAACAGAGATTGTCTCTTCTGCGGCAGGTTCGAGATTATTTTCCTGACGTCATGAATAAATCCCATATCAAGCATTCTGTCGGCTTCATCTAGTACAAATATTTCAATATCCTTCAAAGAGATATAACCCTGCTTCATCAGATCAAGCAGTCTGCCAGGGGTAGCCACAAGAATATCAACTCCCGGCCGGAGTGAGTTAGTCTGTGAGTTTTGATGAACACCACCAAAAACTACCGCACAGGTCAAGCCGGTGTACCGGCCATAGGTATTAAAGCTTTCCTCTATCTGAATTGCAAGCTCTCTGGTGGGAGTAACAATAAGGCTTCTGATTTTCCTTTTACGGTCAAAGGATTTATTAATGCTTAAAATCTGTAATATGGGAACTGCAAATGCAGCTGTTTTTCCGGTCCCTGTCTGAGCACATCCTATCAGGTCAGTACCGCTCAGTACAATGGGTATTGCTTCTTGTTGTATTGGTGTTGGTGTTTTATAGCCTTCCTCTTTTAATGATGTTAAAATTGGTTCAATAATTTTTAATGATTCAAAATCCATTTAATAATATTTAAAAAAAAAATTCCGGAACTTCTGAATCCATCCGGATTGAATGGCGGCAAAGGTAGTTATAATTATTGAGAGTCAGGGAATTAATTCCTAAGATGCTGGTATACTGCTTGTTTAGGTGAAGCTGCAGGTTGCAGGCTGCAGGTTTTCCAACTGCCAGCTTAACTAAAAGGCTAAAACTGCACGGTTTAAATTATGCAGATGTATGCTTCTCTTCCTGGGCTTTCCGTATTATCCTGGGTGTCATCAGTCGCGGCATAAACCTTACCATAAAAGGAACGAACGCATACAGAAAACCCGGAACTGCAACCACTCTTCCTTTAAGCATTGATTTATAGCCATATTCCGAAACTTCGCGGGCTGACAGCATTCTCCTGTCTTTACCTTTTTTACCATCCCGGGCAACATGATGGAAATTAGTATCAACCGGACCAGGGCACAGAGCAGTAACAGTTATCCCCTTTTTTCTTACCTCTTCTGCAATTGCTTCTGAAAAACTCAAAACAAATGCTTTGGATGCAAAATATACCGACATAGTAGGTCCGGGAACAAAAGATGCGACTGAAGCCACATTCAATATCCGGCCTTTCTTCCTTGCAATCATCTGTGGCAGAAATAGCCTCGTAAGATGTGTAAGAGCAGTAATATTAAGATTTATCATCTTTTCCTGCTTTGGCCAGTCTGACTCTGCAAACATGCTGAAGTCTCCAAATCCTGCATTGTTTATGAGGTAATCTATCTCGATATTCAGATCATTTACCTTATTATATACATCGTACGCAGAACCATGCAATGAAAGGTCCTTTGTGATAACATGCACCTTCACACTATGCTTCGATTCAAGTTCTGACTTTATTTCATCGAGTTTATCCTTGTTCCTGGCAACAAGAACAAGATCGCCTCCGTTCTCTGCATGTATCTTTGCAAATTCATAACCCAGCCCAAATGATGCTCCTGTTATGAGTGCTGTTATAGCCATAGTTTTATTTTTTAGTGCTGTAACAAATGTAATCTATTATTTGGTTCCCCGGTAAAAAGGGAAATTACCATTATTAACAGGACTACAGGTACCCATATAACATTCCTGTTCAAAAACCCCCCTTAGCTGAATTGAATTAACCGGCAGATCTGCCCAGTTTATAGCATCCAATGAAGTTATAACATGAAACCAACCCCTGGAAATCATAGCTGTAATATTATAAAAATCAGACTGGTAAGGCTGTCCATAGTCCTTAATAACCAGCTCTCTTCCCGTAAGTAAAGCTGCCCTGGCAAGTCCAAATTCTGCCATGGATGCGCCTGACGGTACAGGGTGATCAAACCAGGCAGCCTCAACTGTCAAAAAATCATCAGAACGTGATTCAATCCATCTATTATTTTCCATGAATGACAGCAGATATTCCTCGAAAGTAATCATTAAAGGCTTCCATGTTGCATCATCCTCGAAAAGAAATGTCAGTGCTGCAAAAAGCGCAGAAGCATCCATCAGGAAACCCTGTTTCTGCAAATGCCCCTTATAGAATGAATGGGCAAGAATATTGCCATCCCAGAAAAGATCGATTAAATCATTTACCAGTTTTGAGGCTCTTATTACAAGATCTGTTCTCCCAAGCATTCGGCCTGCCTGGATAAGAGCAATTGCTGTTAAAGCATTGGTACCACATAGTATCTTATTATCCCTTTCAGGCTGATTTCGAGCTAGCCTGACTGCAAGGAGTTTTGATTCAATTTCTTTTAAAGGTTTATTATTCTTCCTTACCAGGTGGTTCTTTCCTTCAAAATTCCCGGATGGAGTTATTTCATATACCTCCGATAATGCTTCAATTTCGTCCTGTGATAAAATAAGCATTAATTCTTCGTGCCCCCACAGGTAAGTTGATCCTTCCAGGTGATCAGTGTCTGCATCATGAGCCGAGATATAGTATCCGTTCTCCTCAAAGCTGTCATCAAGACATCTGATAATATTCTCTGCCATCTCTCTAAAATCGTCCTTTTCAAAGATCCTGAAAGCAACAGAATAAGTCCAGAGAGCCATTGCCTGGTCATAAAGCATCTTTTCGAAATGAGGTATTGTCCAATGAGGATCAACACAATACCTGAATATTCCTCCCTGAAGATGATCATTCAAACCGCGAAGGCGCATTTCCTCAAGAGTTTTATAACAGATATCCTTTGCAGAAAAGTTACTTTCTGCTCCCAGACTATATAATAGGTACAACAAAGTAGAATGAGAAGGAAACTTATGTCCTTTTCCGAAACCACCGCTTTTTTTATCAAAGAAGCCTTCCAGAGTACTTATAAGATGACTATTATCCTCAGAAAAAACCATTTGTAAATCCTGTGAAAAAGAGGGTATCTCATTACTGTTTTTTTGCAAATATGCATGCACCTGCTGGACTATTGATATGAATGAGTTCATTGAACCCTTCTGAAAGGCAGGAGCATATGTAAGGGCAAAAACGGGACGAAGATCAGGTGTCAGAAAAACATTGAGTGGCCAGCCTCCCTGACCTCTTTGATGCTGAATGAAATCCATTAAATACTGGTCTATATCCGGTCGCTGTTCCCTGTCTACTTTTATATTTACAAAATTATCATTCAGATACTTTGCAGTCCTTTCATCTGAAAAGGCTTCTGAAGCCATAACGTGACACCAATGACAAGTAGAATAACCGACTGATACAAAAAGCGACTTCCCTGCTGACCTTGCATAGTTTATAACCTCACTGCTCCATTCCTGCCAGTTTACAGGATTGTCTTTATGCTGAATAAGATATGGAGAAGATGAACTTCCGAGATTGTTATAATGGTATTTCAGAGTTTTATCTTTCATGTCACTAACTTCCAATAAATAACATATTTCCTTAGCCTATGTTCACTGTTCATTCTGTCAGAAAAATTAATCCCTTAATAAACAACATCATATATCATAATTTTTGATATCCAGGTCATTTGGTATTTCAACTTAATTTCATAATTTGCGCTGAAAATTTTTAAATTATTATCATGAAAGAACTTGTACGTTGCCGGCCTTGTGGATTCGTAATGGAAGCAGATAAGCTGGGTGATGTCTGCCCTGCCTGCGGTCTCCCCAGAAAGGTTTTCGAACCATACAGGGAAAGAGTATCACCCAACAGGTTGTTACTGCTGAATTTTGACCTTCATCCCATTGTAATCCATCTCTCACAGGCTTTTGTTATTGCAATACCTATACTTGCTTTTCTAAAGAACTTTTTCAGTGATTTTCAGGCTGATATGATAAAGCATGTCCTTATTTTTTCGGTATTTATCTTTCCTTTCACTCTTGTATTTGCAATAATTACAGGTATTATTGACGGGCTTACAAGGTTCAAAACACTGAAAACACCCCTTCTCAGGGTCAAGATCATTTTCAGTATAATCATTCTGGCTTTATCTGTTGCGATGTTCTTTATCGGACCTAAGGAAGATTATTACTGGATAACAATAATCTTAAGCATTCTGGCTCTCGCAGCCGGAGTTCAGCTCGGTCTATGGGGAAAGAAGCTAATAAATGTCATTCTACCGGGGACATATCCGCAGAAAAAAGGAGCTAAAGAGAAGAAATCGGCTGAGGAAGAACCAAAACCTGCAGCAGAATAATCTGCACCCATAACAGAAAATCAGATCATGTTGCATTAAGTGTGTTATTTACACTTATTATCTCACTATATTATATCATATGAAAACGATATTAATCAAAATTATTATTTCCGGTTTCATGTTAATAACAGGTTCAACTATCGGATTTTCGCAGGATAATCCTGCTGAAACAGCAGCCCGGGGACAACTTGAAGCATATAACAGGCAGGATATTGAGGGATTCCTCAAATGGTACACAGATGATGTGGAAATATATAATTTTCCTGATGAACTGGTTTTAAAAGGAAAAGAGAAAATGCGTGAACGCTATATCAATTCATGGAACCAGAATCCGGATCAGAAAGCTGAAGTAACAAAAAGGATTATTAACGGCAATACTGTTGTTGACCAGGAACATGTAACCGGTCGCGCCAGCGGAGAAGAAGTAAATGTTATTGCCATATACAGAACCATTTACGGAAAAATAAGCAAAGTATATTTTATCAGGGAATAGTAATAACAATATAAAATATCTCTACGCCTACAATATCCTGAAAGATTTCAGAAAATTGGCCGTCTCTCTAACGATCCTCTGAACCTCCAGTCCATGTTCAATATCGGGGATTATTAATTCCTTATCAGTTCCTGTTAGAAATACATAATGTGCATGTACCATTGCTCTCAGCCATCCCGGCGGCACATGTCCTGACGGGAAGGCAGTAACAGGGCTATAATTACTTCCTACCATTTTCCTTGTCCAGGTACCTGACTCGCCTGTGTAATACTCGAAGAAATCAGCATTTGACGATGAATACCTGAGGGCTCCTTTTTCGGAATAGATTTCAAATACGATATCATCACCAGTACCGGCGCTGATCCTGCTTGCTGACAATGATCCGACAGCTCCTGAATACTTATCATGAATGAATATCTGACTGAAAAGATCGGAATCTTCAGGTACATCATCAAATTTACCTGCCTGTACAGCTCCCTTAATATCAAGGCCGTTCCCCAGGAAAGCTATCAGCATGCTGATTATATGAGATCCCAGATCAGCCATAGCTCCTCCATCAGGAGCAGGAGTAAGACGGTTAGTTCTTTTGTCCCTGTATTCCTTTTTTAAATAATCGCTGTGATAATATTTAATATCAAAATGTATTGGTCTGCCTAATTTACCTGAACGCCAGAATGCCAGTGCTTCCCTGACCGAGGATGAATACAGATACTGAAAACCAACCTGAATTTTTACCTGGGGATTTTTGGCAATAAGTGATCTGATAGATTCTTCCTCCTCAAGGCTGGAACATACTGGTTTTTCAAGGTAAACCCTCTTTATTGAAGGCATTTTCATTGCCGATCTAAGATGCTCATAATGAACTTTATTAGGTCCGAGAATAAAAATTGTATCTATTCTCTCATCGGCAATAAATTCTTCAAGAGTCAATGCCCTATTAAATCCGAATTTCCTTGCAAATGTCTCCCTGCTCTCCTTCCTAGCTGAAGAGACTGCAGCCAGTTCGATATCAGGAATATTATTGTAATAGTATTTAAGGGAGTTGAGAGAATAAGCATGTGAACGAGCTATCCCTCCGGCACCGATGAATCCTGCAATAATCTTATTATCCATTTATTTAAATGTCTATTATTTAACAAAGGTTATATCAATTATAACTATTTCTGACTTCCCGGAGGTTCTTACCGGAAATCTCCACTGACGGATACCACTTGTTACAACGAAATGTGTATCACGTATTTTGAGATATCCCCAGCTGAGAAGATAAACCTTCCTTGTTATCAGGTTGACAGGAAACATCTGGCCATCATGTGTATGCCCTGATAGCTGAAGGTCTGTTCGCGTATTACTTGCCTGCTCAAGCTCAGTTGGACGATGGTCTATCAGAATAACAGGAAGAGAATCATTAGTTGATTGTAAGAGCTCTTCAACAGATTTTCTGCCTCGGAAATGACTGTCAAGCCTCCCGGCCAGGTTAAATGAATTGTCAATAATAATTACAGTATCCCGAAGTATTTCTATCCCTGCCTTTTCAAAAAAACTTCCCCTGTCCTGGCCTCTGTAATATTCATGATTGCCAAGTACACCATAAACACCAAATCTGGCATCAATATTCTTCAGCAATTTTTCCTGCTGATCCATTCTCTCCCCGTCATGACCCTCCACAATATCACCTCCAAAAAGCATAATATCAGGTGAGATCTCCTGGATTTTTCCTGCGAATCTCCTGATAAATCCGATATCTGTCTCTGTATCAATATGAAAATCAGCTGCAAATGCAATCCTCAAATGCCTTAAATCAGAAGACCTGGCCGGGAGATCGATTTTATATTCAGTGGTTCGTATCGTCCTGAAATTCAGAGCACCTCCTATAACTATCAGGACTGAAAGAGAAAGGAGAGTGATCAACATTCTCCTTCTGAATTTAAAACTCTTTCTCCTTTCCGTCGATAATACTCTGATAATCAGATTTAAAAGAAGAAAAATATCAAAAATCAGTACTCCGAGAAAAAGATAAAGGTAAAAGGGTAATAAATAGTCTGAAACGTCTGTGAATATTTTTCCGATAGTTGAGCTGTTATTGCCGAGTACCTCACTCAGTGGAAAAATGGCGGCAATAATCAGATAGACAATCGTAAAATGGATTTTATAACCCCTGCTGATAAATAGTTGCCATATCCTTATAAAGAGATATATATTCGGTATTAAGTAGGCTAATAATATGATTTCATGAAAAGAGAGACTCATATACCTTATTTAAGATTGATTTCAGAATATGTGCGGAATAGAGTAAAGAATGCATTAAATGCTCATAATTCTGCTGATAATATTGGTTTTAAATTTTGAATAAGGCGGATATCTCAGCCATATATCAAAGAGGGTGGACTTCTCAATTACAGACTTCAGATTCGAAAAAGTCTCGAAGGTTCTTTTTCCATGGTATCTTCCAAATCCGCTTGAGCCAGTCCCTCCGAAGGGTAAAAAAGGAGATGCAAACTGAATTACAGTATCATTTATCCCTCCTGTCCCTGATTGTGTCCTGGTTATGAAATCCCTAACCAGGTGTCTGTTCCCTGAAAAGATATATGCAGCCAGAGGTTTAGGATTCCTTCCAATAATATTATATACCTCTTCAAAATTATCATATTCTATTACCGGCAAGACTGGACCAAAAATCTCTTCCTGCATTACAGGATCATCCGGAGATACATCAGTAAGTACTGTAGGTGAAACATAACATGTTGAAGAATCTGCAATCCCCCCGGCAACAATTGTCCCCTTTTTCATAAACGATTCAAGCCTTGCCGTGCTTTCCTTACTGATCATCCTGCAGAATGAATTACTTGATGACGGATTCATTCCGTAGAATATCTCTATCTCCTTTTTAATTCTCTCATTGAACCTGGTTTTAATCTTCCTGTCAATCAGAATATAATCAGGACAAACACATGTCTGTCCGCCATTCAGAAATTTTCCCCATGCAATTCGCTTTGCGGCAAGTTCAATATTTGCATCAGAAGCAACCACACATGGATTTTTACCTCCCAGTTCAAGGGACACCGGTATTAGTCTCTCTGCTGCTTTTTTCATTACATGCTTCCCGATCCTGGAGCTGCCTGTAAAAAATATATAATCGAATTTATGATCGAGCAGATGATCACTTATTGCATGATCCCCGTTTGTAAGTGCAACAAGTTCCATTGGCATATTTTCCATCATCTTTTCCATAACAGCAACTGTGTTTGGTACTTGTTGTGACATTTTCATGATTACACAATTGCCGGCAGCAATAGCTCCTATCATGGGGATAAATGCAAGCTGAAACGGGAAGTTCCAGGGTGAAAGAATAAGTACCTGGCCATAGGGCTGGGGTAAAATGTAACTCCTTGACAGGAAATGGACAATGGGGGTTTTAACCCTGCGTTTGCCTGACCACTTCTTAAGATTCCTTATAGTATGATTAAGTTCTGAAATAACCAGCCTTGTTTCAGTTGCCAATACCTCAAACTCAGGCTTATGAAAATCTTTCCATAAAGCTTCTGCAATGTCTGGTTCAAATTGTAAAATCAAAGATCGAAGCTGCTTAAGTTTTTCAATCCTGTATTTAAGATTTAGGGTATTTCCCTCATTAAAGAAATTTCTTTGTAAGCTTAGAATTACATCTATTTCCTCTTTTTCCATTCTTCCTCAAGAAGTATTAATTGTTTTGAAAGTTCTGATATTTCCGATTCCTGCCTCGCAGGTATATTACTCATACAATACTCCGCCATTGCGGTAATAGTGAAGCTGGGATTTACCCCTATATTACCCTGGACAACAGATCCGTCTGTTATATACATTCCAGGATAACCATGTACTCTTAAATATTTATCAACCACACCGTTATCAACGTTCTCCGACATCGGACATCCCCCAAGAATATGCGCTGTGGTTGGCCTGTTAAAGAATACTTCGAGAAGTATATTCTGAGATATTCCCTTAACCTTATCTGCATAACGCTCCATTACTTCCTGGCCTACCGCAATATATGCCGGAACCCGCCTGTTCCCCCCATTATCAATCTTCATCCTGCCTCGTGGAAAGCCATTTTTCCATACCATTTTCATGGCATTATCTGTTGTCTGCATCACCAGGAATATCACCATTTTTGTCGACCATCTGAAATTGAACAAAGTTTTAATAAATTTCAGCGGATGTGTAACTGATTTAACGAGAAGCATCCAGCTCCGGTGAAGAGATGACCCGGCTCCAGGAACAGACAGCCCGAAGAACCATTTCATCGCATTTGAGTTATCAGGATACTTAACTATCTCAACATGTGTAAGATGATCAGGGCTAAATACAGATGTTATCGCCAGACCATTATTCAGTTTATCAGAAGCTCCTGATACTGCACAAAGCGTCTCGGCATTTGTCCTGAGTTCAAAACCCAGCTTCTCAGAAAGTAAGGGAAGTGTATTGTATTTGTATTTCTGCTTCAGCAGAAGCTCAAGTGTCCCAAGTGTACCTCCCGCCAATACAATATTACGTGATTTAAAAGTCCGGATATGCCTGCTAAAGAATGATGTTATCCTTCTCGTTTCGACGTGATAAATCCTCTCAGAATACGATATCTTTTCAGCCTTTGTCTCAGGAAGTATTACAGCTCCAAGCTTTTCTGCAAACCAGAGATAATTCCTGTCAAGAGTATTCTTTGCATTTTCCCTGCATCCGACCATACAGCCTCCGCACTCTATACATCCTTTACGAGTCGGCCCCAGACCTTTGAAATATGGATCTGATTCTGAATCAGGTGGTGAAAGATTGACAGCAACATTAACACTTTCAAAAGTATCACCTGCCTGCATTTCCTCTGAAACTTCCTTAAGAATAATATCTTCTCTATTCAACTTATTGTAATTTGTTCTCCCCAGCATAAAGGAGGCCTTGTTATAATATGGTTCCAGAATTTTCTTCCAGTCACCAAATTTTTGCCAGGTGATGTTGTTGAAAAAATCATCCGGCGGCATGTAAAGGGTATTGGCATAAACCAGGCTTCCGCCGCCCACCCCTGTGCCACTTAATATACTTGCTGTTGTATAAAATGACAGCTTTTGAAAACCAAAAAATCTCAATGAAGGTACCCATAGATATTTGGGAAGATTCCAGTTTGTTTTTGGAAAATCTGAAGGATTGAATCTCCTTCCCTGCTCAAGGACAAGTACAGAATATCCTTTTTCAGCAAGACGCAAAGCTGAAACACTTCCTCCGAATCCTGAGCCTATAACAATGTAGTCGTATATCATGTAATGAGATAAAACAGAATGATCAGCGGTAAATATATAAACATTGGCTTAGTATTTTACAATAATTAAAAAAATGGATAAATACAGTCAGCTATTAAATAAGAACTTTTATTCTTTAAATATTTTATCCTAAATTTATATGATATATCATTAAGAGCTAATTATGAAGTATGTAAACATTCTCCTGTTCATTGCAATGATTGTAATGAATTACCTGGCTAACGCACTTCCATTAAATAATAAAACCACCGGGGAGTTATCTGACTCATTTCCGAACCTGTTTGTTCCGGCAGGGATAACATTCTCAATATGGGGAATTATATATCTCCTGTTGGCTGTCTATTGCGTGATCCAGTTCACATATTCCGACCAGACTGTCATTTCAGATATCGGATGGGTATTTGCAGTTACATGCCTGCTTAATGCTCTCTGGATTATATTTTGGCATTATGGATTTATTGCATTCTCTCTGGGAGTTATGCTGGGCTTATTAACTGCGCTGATAGCCATAAATATTTCAATCAGAGGAATTCCGGCTGGAATTATTAAAGCTGCATTCGGAATCTATCTTGGATGGATCTGCATTGCAACGATAGCCAATTTTACAGCTCTCCTGGTAAAAACCAACTGGAATGGTTTTGGAATTTCACATGAAGTGTGGACAATAATAATGATTGCTGCAGGAGCAATAATAGGCATAATGTCAATTTACAAACTCAATAATCCATTCATCGGGCTTGCCATTATCTGGGCGTTCGCAGGAATAATAATAAAACGAAGTTCTGATTTCAGATCAATAGTTATTACAGCTTCTTTATGCATTGCAGCTATGGCAGTAATAACCATTTATACATTCTATGTCAGAAAAACAGGAATAAGTTGATATTATTGAGGTTTCATATCAGCCAGTTCCATACTCTTCTGCCACAATAACTTCCTGTTTGTTTCTGTCAGGTATGGATTCTTCAGCCTGGCAGGCCTGCACCTTACAAAATATTTTCCTGTTATATTACTAATATCTCCGGATGACGCAAGGTAAATTGATGTTTTAGCTCCTTTCTCGGGGCTTATCATAACAATCTTTCCAATATTGTATACAAAGTTGAATATGCCGCCGAATTCATGACCGAAATTGGTACTTACCACGCCGGGATGAAGTGCGTTGACTTTAATGCCTGATGCTTCCAGTTTAGTTGCAAGTTCAAGGGTAAAAAGTATATTGTAAAGTTTCGTATCTGCATAGGTCCTGATTGAACTGTAGTGTTTTTCGCTCTGGAGGTTATCGGGATCAAATCTCCCGGCTGCATGAGCTGCAGAACTGACATTTATTATGCGAGGATCATCGCTGTATTTCAAATTATCAATCAAAAGGTTTGTCAGAATAAAATGAGACAGATGATTAATCTGAAATGACTCCTCCATACCATCCATAGTGATCCTTCGCTCCGGCAGGCAAACACCGGCATTGTTTACAAGTACGTCCAGGTTTTGATACCTATTCTTAAATGCCTCAGCACACTCTTTTACCTGCTTTATCGAGGTCAAATCAGCCAGAAGATAATCAACATTCTGATTTTTAGATAAATCGATTATTTCTTTCTTAACTGCCTCTGCCTTATCCTTATTCCTGGCGGTGAAAATAACACGCCAGTCCATATGTGCAAGACCTGCTACAGTTGCTTTACCTATTCCTGAATTACCACCTGTTATTAGAACTGTCTTCACTTATATTAATATCTTTTAAATAATTTTTCAAATCTAATAACTTTATTCTTTTATATATTTAAGGAATTAAAACTTCAGAGATGAATATATCACAAAGGACTCGTAAAGGGATTATTTTGGCTGTAACACTGATAGTGCTTTCAGCAGGCAGTTACGACCTGCATGGTCAGGTAAAGATGTCAGAAGAAAAATGGATATTGCCTACTTACAAGGTGAATCCTCCTGATAAGAACCCTATGTTTTTCAAGGGAGAATCATACCAGGGGGCATCGAAATATATTTATCCTTATGGCATGAATGATGTAATATCAAATGATAAATCAGATCATGCATGGAAGGCTCTGATCCTGGAAAACGAGTATATAAAGCTCTGTGTTACACCTGAAATAGGCGGAAAGCTCTATTACGGAACCGACAAGACCAATGGTTACAACTTCCTCTATAAAAATAATGTTGTCCGACCCTCAAATATCGGAATGTTCGGAGCATGGGTCTCGGGAGGTATCGAATGGTGTGTTATTCATCACCACAGGGCATCAACCTTCCTTCCAATGGATTATGATATGTCTGAAAACGCAGACGGCAGCAAGACTATCTGGATAGGTGAGACTGAACCGCGCCACAGGATGAGATGGACAATTGGCATAACAGCTTACCCGGGAAAATCATACTATTCTGCAGAAGTCAAGATACACAACTCTTCACCTTTTTCTCATACAATGCTCTTCTGGGCTAACGTTGCAACACATACCAATAAGGATTACCAGGTAATATTCCCGCCAAGCGTACAGTTTGCCACCTTCCATGCTAAGAACAGCTTTACAAGATGGCCATATTCAACCCAGGTTTACAATGGACAGGATTTCACGAGAGGTGTTGATCTGAGCTGGTGGATCAATTCACCAAAGGCCAATTCATATTTTGCATATGACCTTAAGGAGGACTTCATGGGAGGATATGACCATGGAAAAGAGACCGGTACCGTGCATATTGGTGATCATAATATTGTAAAAGGTGCCAAATTGTGGGAATGGGGATCTGGTCCTGCCGGACAGGCAACTGAAGCAGTACTGACTGAAAAGGATGGTCCTTATGTGGAAATAATGGTAGGTGCATTCTCCGATAACCAGCCCGATTACAGCTGGATTAAACCATATGAAGTAAAGACATGGAAACAGTATTGGTACCCGATTAAGGATATTAAGGGTTTCAAGTATGCCAACCTCAACGGGGCAGTAAATCTTGAGCCGAAAGATGGAAACAATGTGTTCCTTGGTTACTACTCAACTCAGAAAGTCAGCAAGGCTAAAGTTGTTCTGAAAAACAAAGACAAAGTTATTTTTGAGAAAACGATGGAGATCTCTCCGGCAGTCACATTCACAGGCACAATTAAAATTGAAGGAGAGTATAAAATTACAGACCTGTACACAGAGCTTGTCAATACTGAGACAAATGAAAAGCTTGTTTCATATCAGCCTGTTGTTCAGAAACCTGCAGGTGATCTGCCCGAGGAGGTCAAAGCTCCGGAATCGCCTGAGAAAATTGCCACAGTTGAGGAATTATACCTGACAGGAAGCCGTATCCTTCAGTTCTACAACCCTACTCTTAATGCAATGGATTACTTCGGAGAGGCACTTAAACGTGATCCGGATGATATCAGAACTAACACTGCTGTGGGTAATGTACAGCTTAAAAACGGGGAATATGAGCTTGCCAGGAGTTCTTTCAGCAGGGCAATTAAAAGGCTTACAAAAGATTATACAAGACCGTCGAACTGCGAGTTGCTATACTTGCAGGGACTTACACTTAAGTACCTGGGGCTTTATGACGAGGCAACAGATACCCTCTACAGGGCAACCTGGGATTATGCCTGGCATGCAGCTGCCTACCTTGAGCTCGCCAGGATTTCATGTATAAAAGGAGATTTTACCAGGGCATTGTCGCAAATAAATGAATCGCTGGCCACCAATGCAAGAAATAACAGCGCTATAACCCTCAAAGCAGGTATTCTGAGAAGACTGGGTGATGAGGCCGGTGCAATTGAAGTATTATCAGCAGTTGCCAAGAAAGATCCCCTCGATTTCAGGGCAGGTAATGAAATTTACCTGTCGGCGCTTAAAGCAGGAAAACAAAAGGAAAGCGAAGCCCTTCTCAGCGATCTTAAAAGGAAGATGAGAGACTTTGATCAGAACTATCTTGAACTGGCAGTCGGATATCTCAATGACGGTATGAGTGAAGAAGCAGAAGATATCCTGAAAAGATTCACCGGAAAGGATCAGGAAGTTAGCTACTACCTGGGATACATTTATGATCAGAGAGGCAAAAAATCAGATGCGGAAAATTTTTTTAAGGAAGGATCGGCCCAGCCTGTCGATTATGGATTCCCGTTCAGGCTTGA
Organism: uncultured Rikenellaceae bacterium; assembly: GCA_964387565.1. Taxonomy (GTDB): domain Bacteria; phylum Bacteroidota; class Bacteroidia; order Bacteroidales; family VadinHA17; genus LD21. The sequence goes on from CAYLYN010000037.1 coordinate 18,865, forward strand.
GTCTGAGAAAGTTCTGCTGAAAGCATCAGAATATATGCCGGCGGATGCAAAGCCATATTACTATCTCGGAAATCTCATGTATGACAAGCAGCCTTCAAGAGCAATTAAGTGCTGGGAAAAGGCAGTTGAGATGGAACCATCGCTGGCCATAGCCTGGAGAAATTTAGGTTTCGGATATTATGAGCATTCCAGTGATGTTAAAAAGGCAATCGCTGCTTATGAAAAGGCTGTTTCATACAAGTCCGATGATCCGGTATATTATGCCGAGCTTGATCCCCTTTATGAACTCGATAATGCTCCGATACAAAAGCGGGCTGCGCTTTTTGAAGGAAAGAACGATGTAGTAAAACAACGGGACGACTCATTTGTCAGGCAGATAATTGTACTGAATCTGTCAGGTCAGTATAAGAAAGCTGTTGAATACCTGTCAGGCAGCACCTTCCATTTCCGGGAAGGGAGTTCCAGAGTCAGAGATATAACAGTTGATGCCAAAATACTGTATGGCAGGCAATTGCTGGCTGCCAAAAATTATGATGCAGCTCTGCAGCAGTTTTTATCAGCTGTAAAACCACAGACAGTTTCCGAGATAGAAGACAACAGAAGCCCCCAGATCAATTATTTTATTGGTACAGCCTACGAAGCACTAGGTAAGAAAAAAGAGGCTAAAACATATTTCACTCTTTCAGCGGAGCAGAAAGTAAGGGCATCCGATTATATTAACTATTACCAGGGACTGAGCTGGCAGAAACTCGGAAACAAGGAAAAATCCTCAGCATGTTTCAACTCCATGATCAAATCAGGAGAAGACAGAATTAGCAAAGGCGCAGAGATTGACTTCTTTGCGAAGTTTGGTGGGCGCGAAACAGAAGAGGTCCAGCTATCAAACGCTTATCTTCTTAAAGGTCTTGGTTACAAGGGACTCGGGGATAAGAAAGCAGCGGATGAGAACCTGGGAAAAGCAATTGAATTGTCAGTAAGTAATCTGTATGCTAACGTGGAGCTGAAACAGGTTTCACGGTAAATAAGAAATCGTACCTCTGAGGCATTACCTGGTATTCGGGGAATACAGATAATGCTGTACATCCAACACCACTGGTTGCATAATCGAGATTGAAGGTTATGCCATCAGATGGTTTTAACTGGTATGTATAAAGTGCTCTTGTAAGGTTCTCAGTACTGTATGGATATGCATTGAAGTTAAATACCCTCTTGCTGCTGAATTCAAGTCCGGTTCCATCCGCTGACGTCATCCTCACCCACCTGTTATCGCATCTTAATCCATAATCCTGCGGAATCAGATAGGGTTCATACATCTCATCAACTGAAGAGCTATATATATCTACCTTATACCCTGTCTTCCTGTCGGGATAATTTTCCTGCGGACCACGTCCGTACCAGCTCACATTTTCAAGCGATTTATCCAATACCCACTCCACTCCTGCCCTGGGCAGCCATGAAGGCATGTCACCATCAGGTATTATGGTGTGAGCTATCTGCATTTCACCATTACCACTGATATTATACCGGTAACTGTTTCTAAAAGTACCATTGCCTGTTGCCAGAATGTCGAGATCTTTTACAAGAACTGATATGCTTCCATCACTCTCTTTCTCAACCGAGAAAGACTCAATCACCTTTTTAAGCCTGTCAAGTCCGGCTGAATACCATTCGGTTACTGCAAATCTTCCATAGCCTTCAGTAAGATGCTTCTTATTTGAAACCCAGTATCCCCACTGGTCTGTTTCATTTGCTAATGGTGCCCTCCAGACATTGAGAGCAGGTCCTTTTCTTATTAGCTCCCTGCCAAGATACAGCAGAGATGTGAGCGCACCCTTGTCCCTGTCAAAAACATAACTGAAATCTTTACCAGAAACAGTAATCAAATTGCCTGATTCCTTTAATTCAAGCGGTGCAAACACGGGATCAGACTGAAGTGCTGAAGGGTCAGTCCATGGTAGTTCAAACTGTTCCCAGGCTATTTCAAAACCTTTGTCTGCCCATACAGATTTTTCTTTGAGCCTGAAACTCAGATTCATTCTGTACTCCCTGCCTTGCTTAATGAGAGGTTTTTTGTATGGAATAGTAATTACGGTCTTCTTCTGAGGTTCAAGATCGATATCCAGTTTTCCTTTTTCAACGACCTCGTTATCTGCCTTGATCATCCATTCAGCCTCAAGGTCTTTGAGATTTGTAAAGAGATACCTGTTAGTAATCTCAACTTTACCGCCTGATGATGATAACAGTTTAGCAGAAACAGGCTGGGCGGATTTCTTTATCTGCCACATTTCCGGCTGAGGACGACGGTCAGGCCATATTGAGCCATAAGTCCTTGCCCCGATGCCATAACTGAAAAATTCACCCCTGTCGGCTACTGACTCAAAATCGAGCCATAATGCTGCCCTTTTTCTAAGTTCATGTGTGGGAGAAGTAAGACTGGTTATCGGGATAATATCTGGAAAAACTGCTGCCTGATCAATTATTGCATCGCAAATGTAAACATCAGTTTCCTGCCCGTGCTTTTCTGCATCCCTTCCTATATTTAACGGAAATGGAGTATTTCTTATCTTTCCACTTACACTTTTTGTTTTGCTGCTTTTGCCATCAATTGACAATGATATTTCATTTCCGTCGTACCAGGCAGCAATATGGTGCCAGTTATTTTCCCAGTTTTCAGGTAATTCCAGGCTCACCTTGTATCTTCTGCCGGTTGTAAGATAAAACTCCAGCGAATCGCTTCCATTCTGCACAATGCCGTATTGCCAACTTCCTTTTGTAATATATGTACCTGACGAACTGCTTAGTGCACGTGGAAATACCCTAAGTGAAAGTGTTAGTTTGTTGCCGGAAATCTCGAGGGCATCATTACGATATACTTCAACCCACTGATCGTGACCATTAAGATCTATCCCCTTTCCATCTGCGCCCTGCACGAGTTTTGCCCGCCCCATAACATTTGCCTGTATCTTATTACCGGAAGAATCTTCAAGAGCAGTTACTCTTTCGGTAATTCCTGTGCTAACAAAATCCCAAATCGCCCCTCCCATACTTCTGGGATGATTATAAAATACTTCCCAGTAGTCATCAAGCGCACCTGCTCCGTTGCCCGTAACAGCAAGATATTCATCAAGGAAAGATGGTCGCGGATCAACTTCAGGCGGCACCAGCATTACATCATTTATCAGGCTGTGAATTTTCGGATAGCGCGGACCGATAATATCTTCACATTTATGGGCAAATGCGTTGCCTCCGTACATCCATGAACGTGTTTTGTCATATTTTTTACCTTCATCAATAACTGCGCATATGTTATCCCCTTCACCGCTTTCGTTGCCGGCACTCCAGAACAGAACTGAAGGATGGTTCCTGTCACGTTTTACCATTTTTCTGGCCCGCTCCCTGTACATTTCTGTCCATTCACTAAGCTCTGAAACAAACTCAGTTGCGTGTGACTCATCACCTGTCTCATCCACTATATATAAACCATATTCGTCTGCAAGATCGAGATAGCGTATTACAGGAGGGTAATGAGAGGTTCTGACACAGTTAATATTAAACTTTTTCAGAATTGCCAGATCCTTTCGAATTGTCTCTTCATCCATGGTATGTCCTGTAAGGGGATGCTGCATATGGCTATTTATGCCATTTAGCTTTACCGGGACACCATTCAGGTAAAAAACCTGATTTTTTATAGTTGTTTCTTTGAATCCTATTCTCCCTGAAATAACCTCAACTGTTGATCCCTGGTTATTCTTAAGTTCCAAAGTCAGATGATAAAGGCTGGGAAATTCTGCTGACCATTGTGCAGGATTTTTAATATTTTCTGCTAAGCTGATCTCAGTCTTACCCTCAGAAGATACTGATATCTTACCGGATACAATTGTCGCCACCTTATTTTTCTGCCAGTCAAATAGTGTTGCCTGAATTGTGAAGTCATTAACAGGAGATGATGAGTAGTTTCGGATATCAACCATTATATTGAGGTTGGCATCAATAAATCCATCATCAAGGTCAGTTGTTGCAAACCAGTCGAAAATATGCGTTTCAGGTGTTGCGAAAAGCCATATATCATCAAATATTCCTGCAAGTCGCCAGTAATCCTGGTCTTCCAGGTAATAACCATCGGAATATTTATAAACATTGACAGCTATTGTATTCCTGCCCGGTTTAATATAGTCTGTAATGTTGTATTCGGCAGGTTCCTGTCCGCCTTCATTGTAGCCTGCTTCTTTTCCATTTACCCATATGAATGATGCCGAAGCACATTTTTCCAGTCTTAGAAAAACCTCCTTACCTTTCCATGAACCTGGAATATTGAAAGTTCTGCGATATGATCCTGTCGGATTATATTCCCTCGGCACATACGGAGGATTAGCTTTGAATGGTGTACTTACATTCCTGAACAGCGGATCACCATAACCTCTCATCTCCCAGTTAGAAGGAATGCTGATAGTGTCCCAGTTTTTGTCATTATAATCCACATGGAAAAAATCTGAAGGTGTTCCTTCCGGTGTATCTGAATAATAGAACTTCCATATTCCGTTAAGGGAAAGGAATGAAGAAGCAGATGATCTTTTACCTGCCAGCGCCTCATTTACTGTTGCATAAGGTACAAGCGGTACATGTCCTTCCACCTGGTTAAGCTCAAATATAGCTGTATTCTCCAGATAATGATAAACATCTGAAAGAAACGGTTTCTCCTGGGCATTAGCTGCCATAAACAAAAAGAATAGCAGCATTACTGGTACATTTCTATTCATATAAATCAGATTTTGCGAAATGTGAATTTATTATAATTACCAGAATAATAATGAAAAACTCTATTTTTTACTAATTTTGTCAGCAAATTTTTATTGTCTAACATTCACATAAACCACATGAATCTTAAACGAAGGGAATTCATCAGGTTAGGTGGTATAACAGTTGCAGGCACTATGGTCATTCCAACGATGTTCAATTCGTGCAAGGGCACTCCGGTTTCAGACAGTGCTGCAGGTTACCTTGATCATTTCGAAGTAACGCCTGAACAGCTTCAGAAAGTGCTGGCAACGGCACTTGAAAAAGGAGCTGATTATGCCGACCTGTATTTTGAACACACTGTAAGCAATACAGCATCACTGCAGGACAAAAAAGTCAACAGTGCATATTCCAACATTTCTTTTGGTGTTGGAATAAGGGTACTTAAAGGAGACCAGACCGGGTTTGCCTATTCCGAAAACACCTCCATGGAATCGATGATTAAAGCCGCCAGAACAGCAGCAAATATTGCCGACAGCACTGCTTCATGGAAATCATCAGCAATAAACGAACTGGTTCCTGCTTCTTATTACAAAATCTCAACTCCATGGGAAAATGTACAGATCAGGGATAAGATCCCTTTTATTACTTCACTTAATGATAAAATATTTGACGGCGACAAGAGGGTAAGCAAAGTGAATATTTATCTTTCCGACTCCACCTCATATATCCTGTTCACAAACTCTGAAGGCTTGCTAACATGGGATTACAGACCTCTTACCTTTATTGCAGCAATGACAGTAATGGAAGAGAACGGAAGAATTGAAAACTCTATGGTTTCAAGGTCATTCAGGGAGGGATTTGAATTCCTGACCAACGATCTGGTTGATATGCTTGCAAATGAAGCAATAACTAAAACTTCAAGGCTTTTTGCTGCAGACAAACCCAGGGCAGGTGAGATGGAAGTAGTGATGGCTGCCGGAAGCTCAGGCATACTTCTTCATGAAGCTATGGGACACTCATTTGAAGCCGATTTCAACAGGAAGAATGAATCAATCTTTTCTGATAAGATGGGAAAGAAAATCGCAGAAAATTTTGTAACTGTGGTTGATGATGGTACATTACCCAATGACAGGGGAGCTTTGAATGTGGACGATGAAGGAATTCTTACTCAGAAGACCATCCTGGTTGATAAGGGCGTGCTAACAAGTTATATACACGACAGGATAAGTGCTAAGTTCTATAACGTTAAGCCAACTGGTAACGGACGCCGGCAGGATTTTCAGAATGTACCTATACCGAGGATGCGCTCAACATATATGGAAAACGGCCCGCATAAAAAGAATGAAATTATAGAAAGCGTTAAAAAAGGAATATACGTAGAGGATTTCAGTAACGGACAGGTAAACATCGGACCAGGCGATTTCACATTCTTTGTGAAATTCGGATATGTTATTGAAAACGGGAAGCTGACCAGACCTATAAAGGACATTAATATTATTGGTAATGGGCCTCAGGCTCTTGCTGATATAACTATGGTTGCCGATGATCAGGAGATTGACCATGGCACCTGGACATGCGGTAAAGACGGCCAGGGTGTACCGGTATCAATGGGATTACCGACTGTAAAGATCAAGAAACTGACAGTGGGAGGGCTTAACGCCTGATGCTTAAAGGCTAATTTTTAAATTATCAGAAAAGATGAATACCAACGAAAAATATGAAATTGCTGATCTGGTCATAAAACACGCTCTTAAGAACGGAGCTGATGAGGTAGTTGTCTCCATCAGCGACAGTGCCAGCAGTCACATTGAAATACGCGAACAAAAGATAGACCGGTTACAGGAATCTATCAGCAACGGGTTGAATCTGTCACTTTATGTTCAGAAAAAATATTCCTCACATTCAACAAACCATCTCAAAAAGGCAGAACTTCTGAAATTTGTTGAAGGAGCTATTGCCGCAACCAAATACCTTTCTGAAGATGAGTTCAGGTATCTCCCTGATCCTGAAAGATATTACAAGGGAGGAGGTGAAGATCTCCAGACATTGGATACATCTCTCGCAAGCCTTGACCCAAAAACCAAGATCGAAATGGCCCGTCAGGCAGAAAATGAAATATACGGAACTGATGACAGAATAATATCGATCACTACAGGTTACGATGATAATATAAGTGATGATATCCTGGTAGCCAGCAATGGTTTCAAGGGAGAAAGCAGCAACAGCTCTGCAGGTATATCAGCTTCTGTGTCTGTTAAAGGAAAAAATGGCAGGCCACAGGATTCATGGTATGAATACAGCGTTTATCTGTCCGACCTTGTCCGAGAAGGAATTGGTAAAAAAGCTCTTGACAGAACCATAAGAAAGATGGATCCTGCCAAGATTAAATCAGGTAAATACCCGATGATACTTGATAACAGGGTCGCCGGAAGACTTATTGGTCCGTTTATTTCAGCCCTTCTTGGATCGTCAATGTATCAGAAAAATTCATTCCTGATCGGAAAGGCAAATACAAAAGTTGCAAGTGAGATCCTTAATATTACTGATAATCCATTATTAACCAAAGGCTTCGGCTCAAGACATTTTGACCAGGAAGGGATAAATGCTGTAAAGAGAGAAGTGATTGAAGGCGGGATTCTGAGGAACTATTTCATTGGAACATATTATGGCCGTAAACTCGATATGGCACCTACTGCAATCAACCCTTCAAACCTGGTTTTCAGAACCGGAGAAAAAGATCAGTCTTCTTTGATAAAATCGGTAAAAAAAGGAGTTTTCGTTACAGGATTCAATGGTGGAAACTGCAACGGTTCAACAGGTGATTTTTCTTATGGCATTGAAGGATTTCTCATTGAAAACGGTGAACTTGGTCATCCTGTTAACGAAATGAATATTTCAGGTAATATGAAGGATTTCTGGAATACTCTTGCAGAAGTGGGGAACGATCCTAATAAACTTGGCAGTTACCTCACACCATCGATGCTATTCGACAATACAGATTTCAGCGGATTGTAATTAAGGCTAAAGGCGGAGGGCGAAAGGCTGATGGAAGAATTTGTAATCCATTGCGCCGTTGCGCCGTTGCGCCCTTACTTCCCTGTCATATTCAATACCCCAACATAGTATCCCGGGTCAACTTTTATTTCAGCATTCGGAGTATCGAGTTTGACAGTGCTGAACATACCTTTAGGTTTAATAACCAATGGCTTACCTGATACATATATTTTCAGCGGCATGTCGAATCCATTCACAGCATTGTTCCATCTGAATATCAGTTCCTCTCCTTTTATGAAGTACTCAAAAACTGGTATTCTTATATCCCTGAGATACTGGTCAAAGAAATGCCGGAGATTGATGCCTGTCTTTTCACTTATGTATTTCTCAATCTGCTCACCTGTAACAACCTGGTGATAAAACTCGCTGTTCAGACCTCTGAGTATTCCCCTCCATTTTTCATCATCATTAACAATCTGGCGGAGGGTATGTAGCATATTGCCCCCCTTGTAATACATATCTCCTGATCCTTCATAATTGACATCATAGATACCGATTACAGGCCTGTCGTTACGAATATTTCCGCGGCATCCGATAACATAATCCTGCCCGGCTTCCTTTCCATAATAATATTCAACATAAAGGCACTCGGAATAGTTTGTAAAACTCTCATGAACCCACATGTCAGCAGCATCCCTGTAAGTAATGCTATTTGCAAACCATTCATGTCCCGATTCATGAATTATTATAAAATCAAATTTGAGTCCCCATCCGCTGACGCTCAGATCAGTTCCCCTGTATCCGTTCTTAAATCCGTTTCCATAGGTAACTGAGCTTTGATGTTCCATTCCGAGGTAGGGTGCTTCAACAAGCTTATATCCATCCTCGTAGAACGGATATTTACCAAACCAGTGTTCAAAAGCCTTAAGCATCATCGGAACCTGTTTAAATTGTTCTTTTGCTTTATCAAGGTTTTCCTTCAGCACATAATAATCACAACTGAGAGGTCCTGCTTCACCATTGAAAACTTCAGAAAAATGGGCATAATCAGCGATATTAATGTTTACTCCATAATTATTTATCGGGTTACTTACAAACCAGTTATATG